>NZ_DDBA01000041.1:5432-48986 GCF_002333005.1 Empedobacter sp. UBA2044 | reverse complement strand
GGAGTTTTTTATTTTATTTATTAATCATCAATTTTCTTAAAATTTCCGTTTTTATCAAATTTTAATTCAAGTCCATTGTTCAATTTCACTTCAATTTCTTTTCGGTCTCTTTCAATTTTTGTTATTGTAGTATTCGGAAAACTTCTTTTCACATAATTCGAAATTTTAGCTGGAATAAATCCTGTTGGAATAGCATTTCGTTTTCCATCGACTTCTTTCCAAGCTCCGTCTCCATCAAATTCTACTTTTGTTCCATTTGCCAAATACACTTTATATTCTTTCGAAAAATAATCGTCGTCCAACATCACAGAACCAACTTGTTTTACACCAAAATATTTGTTGATAAATTGCTGTCCCATTTTTGGAACTTGGTTATATTTTATTGCTTTATCTTGAGCAAAAGAAATCAACGTTGCACTTAACATGATAACACTTAAAAACTTTTTCATTTTGTTTGATTTTATAATTATTAAGACAAAGTTGCAAAGTGAATTAGGAAAGATTTGGGAATAATTTATTTTTTCAAAATAAATTGATGAAAAGGAAACTCATAATTGTAACGTAACGTCAAATTTTGTTGATTTTTGATAATCGTGTCCACAATCGAAAGCCCCAAGCCATTATTTCCATCACTTGTTCCTTGTTTATAAAAACGACTAAAAATAAGATTCGAATCCAATGTTGCGTTTTTCCCTGTATTCGAAATTATAAATTGATTTGAATCACTTTCTATCTTAATAATTTTCTCATCATTATTATGTTTGATCGCATTTCGAATCAAATTTGAAATTAAAATTCGCGCTAAATCGATATTAAAATCAAGAATAAAATCTGCCTTAAAATTCGTTTCTAATTTAATTTCTTCTGCTTCTAAAATTTCTTCATAATCTTCGATCAAATCTTTTGTCAAAGCTGTAAAATTAACTTCAACATTATTTTTGTATTGATTATTCTCGATTCGAGATAACATTAACAACGATTTATTAAGATTCACCATTCGCCAAAGTGTTTGCTTGGTTTCTACCAAACTCATCACCTCTTTTTCTTTTAAATCTGAATTTTCTATTAGCAAATCAAGTTTGTTTAGCGCAATTGTCAAAGGTGTTTGCAATTCGTGGGAAGCATTTTCGATGAACAATTTTTGTGAATTAAAAACCTCATCATTTCGATTAATCATTCGCTCAATTTCTTTTTGCAAATAAGAAAATTCTTTCACATTCGTTTCGACAAGTTTTGGTTTTTCGTTATTTCCTACTTCATATTTTCTTAATTGAGAAATAATTTGCCCAAAAGGTTTGAAGGCTTTTTTCAATCCAAAATGATTAATCAATAAAATACTAATCAAAATAAAAACATACAACGCAATCAAAGAAATCGATAAATCATAAATCAATTCATCTTCTTCGACTGTTGAGGTTCTTATTTCTAATGAATACGGATGATTTTCTTTGTCATAAAAACCAGTTCTCAATATACGATAAGGTTCCATATCATCATCGTATCCCATGTAAACCAACTCATTCGAAAAGTGATTTCTTTCATCATATTTACTTGGATCAACTTTGGAAATTTTGAATTGACTTAATCCAAATTCGGTTGTATTTAATAAATTCGGATCGCGATAAGCTTCTCGAATAATTTCAATTTTTTGATTCTTTAATCCGTCATCTACATTGTCATAAACTTCATCCAAAATCAAGGAATGAAAAAGAAATGCCCAAATCGCAATAACGATAAGCAACCAAAATGTGAGGTAACGAAATGTATAATTTTTTAGTGATATTTTCATGTTAAATCAACTTATAACCAATCCCATAAACCGCTTGTAAATCGGCTTCAGAATTTGCTTCTTTCATTTTTTTTCTTAGATTTTTTATTTGCGAATAAATAAAATCTAAATTATCAGATAGCTCAATATGATCTCCCCAAACACTTTCTGCTAAAGTTGTTTTCTGAAAAACACGTTCGGGTCTCAACATAAAATAATACAGCAAATCATATTCCTTTCTGTTTAATTTCAGTTCGATATTATTTACTTTTACCAAACGATCTTCGGGAAAAATTTGAATATTTTTATAACTCAAAACATCCTCTCCTTTTTGTAGATTTTTGCGCAAAGCAACTTTAATTCGAGCCAATAATTCAGCAAAATGAAATGGTTTCGCTAAATAATCATCCGCGCCAACCAATAATCCTTCTACTTTATCATCAACCGAATCTTTCGCCGACAAAATAATCACCGAAGTTTCTTTATGAAGATTCTTCAATTCCTTCAACAAAGACATTCCATCACCGTCTGGTAACATCATATCCAATAAAATGCAATCATAATCGAACGAAATTATTTTATCCAAAGCTTGCTGATAATTATCTGCTGTTTCGACAATCATCTTTTCCTTTTCTAAAAACTCAACAATTGTTTCTTGCAATTTTATTTCATCTTCTACGACTAAAATCTTCATAACTTCAGTTTAAATAATTGGTAAAAATAGATAGTAAAATAGGAAAGAATTAGGAAAACTCCTACTTTTATTCTCAAAATTTAAGATTTCAATTTTGAAAAAATATAGCTTTAAAAATGATTATAGCGAAGGTGCTCACCCAGCAATTTTGCAACGATTAATCGATACAAATTTAGAACAAACAATTGGTTACGGCGAAGACGAATTTTGCAATGAAGCAAGAGAGTTCATCAAAAAAAGACTGAAAAAAGATTCAGCAATTCATTTTGTTTCTGGTGGAACACAAGCCAATTTAATTGTAATTTCTTCTATTCTAAAACCACACGAATCTGTAGTTGCAGCCGAAAGCGGGCATATTGCCGTTCACGAAACGGGCGCGATAGAAGCAACAGGACATAAAATAAATACCATTGCGACGGATAATGGAAAAATAACTCCTGAGCAAATTTCGATTATTCTTGCCACACATACGGACGAGCATATGGTAAAGCCAAAATTGGTTTATATTTCTAATTCTACGGAAGTTGGAAGTGTTTATTCAAAAAAGGAATTGCAAAAGCTTTATCATTTTTGCCAAGAAAATAATTTATACCTTTTTGTTGATGGCGCACGTTTAGCTTCTGCTTTAACTTCTTCTAAATGTGATTTAAACTTAGAAGATATGGCAAATTTTGCAGATGTTTTTTACATTGGTGGAACTAAAAATGGTGCACTTTTAGGTGAAGCAATTGTGATAAATAATTTAAAATTGGACGAAGATTTTCGTTATCATATTAAGCAAAAAGGCGGAATGTTAGCGAAAGGACGTTTGATAGGAATTCAATTTTCGGAAATGTTTCGAGATGATTTATTTTTCGAGATGGGAAAACACGCCAATCAAATGGGAGAAAAATTAGCAAATGCTATTTCAGCAAAAGGTCACAACTTTTTGACAGAACCATCTTCCAATCAAATTTTCCCTATTTTACCAAATTCAATTATCGAAAAACTACAACAAGATTTTGAGTTTTATATTTGGCAAAAAATTGATGAACAAAATTCTGCAATTAGATTAGTCACTTCTTGGACAACACCAGAGGAACAAGTAGAAAATTTTATCAAATCAATATAAAAAATAAAAGGATCCATAAATTATTGGATCCTTTTATTTTAATAATAATCTTTCACATTTTTCAAACGCTCTTTCGCGCGTTTATATTCTGCTTTTCTGATTTCTTTTTTACGTTTCATCAAATTTTTATCGTGAGAATAATTACGTTCTATTCGCTTGATATCTCTTTCGTATTCGTCTTCTAAACGCTCTAATCGATCATCAATTCGGTCTTTGTAATAATCGTCACGATGAGAATTTGACCATTTATAACGTTGATTATCGTTTAAGATTTTATCAATATCACGTTGTAAATTGTAAGAAATCTCTCTTTTTCTTCTACCTTTTTCGTAACCAGATAAATTACGATCTCTTCCAACTCTTTCGAAATCTTTACTTGCTTGTTTTTTTAAAGCAATTATTTTATTTTTTTGACTACTTGATATTCCGTAATAATCAGATCTTTCAATTAAAACATCGACATTTCTATTATTTCCATCATTTGGTCTATTTTGCGCATAACTTGACATTGTAAACAACGCAAAACCAAAAATTAAAAACTTCTTCATATTCTAAACTTTCGTTTAGAATAAGCAAAGTCCGTGCTGAAATGAATAAATTATTAAAATTTATATTTAATCAACAACTAATCAATTAATTAAACCTTAGTTTTTTCTAACGCTTGCAAAATATCTTCGATAATATCCACTTTATCCTCCAAACCGACCGATAAACGAATAGAACCTGGCCTAATTCCCAAATCTGCACGTTCTGCATCTGATAATTTTGCGTGAGTTGTAGTTGCTGGATGCGTTGCAATCGATCTCGAATCTCCTAAATTAGACGTATATAAAATCATTTCTAATGCATCAATAAATCTGAAAGCACGTTCTTTTCCTCCTTTCACTTCAAATGTTACGATTCCACCCCCGCCTTTCATTTGTTTTTTCGCCAACTCATATTGCGGATGCGATGGTAAAAATGGATATTTCACATCTGCAATTTCAGCATGATTTTCCAAAGCTTCTGCCAACGCCAACGCATTTTCGCAATGACGATCCATACGAAGTGGCAACGTTTCTAAACTTTTAGAAATTGTCCACGCATTAAAAGCCGACATCGCCGGACCTGTATGACGAATAAAAAACATCATTTCATTGATTAATTCTTCTTTTCCTACAACTACTCCACCCAAAACTCGACCTTGTCCGTCCATATATTTTGTTGCAGAATGAATAGATAAATCAAATCCAAATTGCAAAGGTTGTTGTAAATATGGCGTTGCGAAACAATTGTCAATTGCAAAAATAACATTCGGATGTTTTTCTTTCAATTTTGCCAAAGCTTCTAAATCAAATAATTCTAATCCAGGATTTGAAGGCGATTCTAAGAAAACAATTTTTGTATTTGATTGAATTGCTTTTTCCCAATCCTCGATATTTGGCGTTTCTACATATGTATAAGTTACGCCCCAACGCGGAAATAATTGCGTAATTAATTGATGTGTAGAACCAAAAATTGCACGACTCGATACAATATGATCTCCACTTTTTATATACGAAGCAAAAGATGCAAAAACAGCAGCCATTCCCGAAGCAAAAGCTAAACCTGCATCTGCTTTTTCCAAAGCACAAACGCGATTAATAAACTCTGTTGTATTTGGATTTGCATAACGTGAATAAACCATACCTTGCTCTTCTTCTGCAAAAATTGCACGTCCTTGCTCTGCGCTATCAAAAATAAAACTTGATGTTAAATATAATGGAACCGAATGCTCGCGAGTAGCAGATCTTGGCGCTTGCTCACGAATTATCTTAGACTGATCTTTTTTCATAAGAATCAAAGTTAACGATAGTTTTATTAAGCAAAAAGCTTTTAATAAAGTTTTAAACAGAAATTATTTCTGTTTTCAATCGTTGTTTCGATAATTTGACTGTTTCTAAAAAGATTTTTAGAAATATTTCAGAAACGATTTTAAAACTTTCATTTTCATCACGATTAAAAATGATTAAACGAGTAATTATTCCTAAAATATCATTCAAATTTAATCTCTACCTTTGCAGTCTTATATCAATTTATGTCATTCGAAAATTTAGGATTATCACCATATTTATCAAAAGCAATTACAAAACTTGGATTTTTAAAACCTTTTGAAATTCAGACCGAAACAATTCCATCTATTTTAAAAGGAAAAGATGTGATGGGAATTGCAAAAACTGGTTCTGGAAAAACCTTGTGTTTTGTTGCGCCTTTGCTACAAAAAATTCAGCATCAATCGTACGAAAAATCTCGTAATATAAAAGCGTTAATTTTAGTTCCAACACGTGAATTAGCAGTTCAGATTGAACAAACTTTTGCAGGATTACAAACTGCTTTACGTCGCGAAGTACAAACACAAGCTGTTTATGGTGGAACTTCAATTAATCCACAAATGAAGAATTTATATGGAACTGAAGTTTTGATTGCAACTCCTGGTCGTTTATTGGATTTGATGGATCATAATGCGTTATCATTGGATCAATTGCAATATTTGGTGATTGACGAAGCAGACAAAATGTTCCAATTAGGATTTGGAGATGAGATGAACCGAATTTTGAAAAGTGTTCCGAAAAAGAAACAATCAATTCTATTTTCTGCAACTTTGAATGATAAAATTGATGAAATAAAATCTACATTAAGTATTGATCCAATTGTTGTTGAAATCAAAAAACAAGAAATTGATTTGGAACAAATCGAACAAGTTGCTTATAAAGTTGATGCCGAAACAAAAGGTCCTTTTTTACGTTATTTAATCAAATCTGAAAACTTAGAACAAGTTTTGGTTTTTGTTTCTTCGACACGAACTGCAGATAATTTAGTAGAAAAATTAAAAAAGAATAAAATCTCTGCAATGGCGATTCACAGTAAGAAATCCCAAGGCGCTAGAATGGATAATTTGGAAGATTTTAAACTAGGTGATATTAAAGTTTTGGTTGCAACAGATTTGATTGGACGCGGAATTCATATCGAAGGTTTACCAACTGTTATTAATTACGAATTACCTCGTTCGCCTTTAGATTATGTGCACAGAATCGGGCGTACAGGTCGTGCAAATGCAAACGGAAAAGCCATTAGTTTGATTACAGAAGAAGATTTGCATCATTTCAAAATCATTCAGAAAAAAATGGGTAAAAAAGTTGATTTACTTCCAACTGATAATGTGAATTTACACGGATATTAAAATAAGTTTTAAGTTATGAGTAACAAGTTCTAAGTTTTCTCTGAACTCATTACTCATAATTTTTTAATTAAATCAAGTCCAAAGATATTGTCTAAACTCTATTAATTTTTTCAACATTTGATTATCTTCTTCATATTGATTATTTTCTAAATTATCATTATCGAGCTTACGTTTATTCCACCAATTATATAAGTTTTCAATTTCAATTTTTGCATTTTTATGTTCATCATCATACATCCAATCAACATGACTTGTAAATAAATTTTCTTTTTCAATACAATCGCATAAAATCTGAAAACAAGCATGTAAAATAATCACATCCTTATCTAGCCATTCATCGTTTAATGTTTCTATTTTTAGAAGATTCGAAGGTTTCATTATTAATTTATTTTTTCAAAACTTATCACTCATAACTACTAACTCACAACTTCTAGATATGTGGACCAAGCATATTTTTAGGATCAAGGATTTCGTCCAAACGTTCTTTCGACAATAAACCGTGATCTAAGACCAATTGATATACACCTCCTCCTGTTTCTAAAGCTTCTTTCGCAATTTTTGTACTTGCTTTGTAACCAATGTAAGGATTTAAAGCTGTAACAATTCCAATACTATTTTGTACTTCATTTTTCAAATGTTCTGCGTTTGCTGTAATTCCATCCACACATTCAACACGTAGCGTATTCATCGCATTTGTTAAATATTGAATCGATTCCATAATCGAAAAACCAATTATTGGCTCCATTACATTTAATTGTAATTGACCAGCTTCGGCAGCCATTGTTATTGATAAATCATTTCCAATCACTTTAAAACAAACTTGATTCACTACTTCTGGAATTACTGGATTTACTTTCCCTGGCATAATCGAAGATCCTGGTTGTTTTGGAGGTAAATTAATCTCGAACAAACCTGTTCTCGGACCAGATGTTAACAAACGTAAATCATTACAAATTTTCGACAACTTCACACAAAGACGTTTCAAAGCTGATGAATAATCCACAAACGAGCTTGTATCCGAAGTTGCTTCAACTAAATTATCAGCCAACGAAACATCTTCATTCATGATTTCAGCTATTTTAGTTGTACACAATTGTGCATAACCTGGAACAGCATTCAATCCAGTTCCAATTGCAGTTGCACCCATATTAATTACTAATAATTCGGCAGCAATTCGGTTTAAATTATCAACTTCTTTATGTAATGTATTCGAAAAACCTTCAAACTCTTGCCCAAGCGTCATTGGAACTGCATCTTGCAATTGCGTACGTCCCATTTTTATAACATTACCAAATTGTTTCCCTTTTTTATCAAGTGCCTCATACAACGAAGTTAATGCCTCAACCAAAGGTTTATTCATATTAAATAATGCTAATTTCAAAGCAGATGGATAGGCATCATTCGTAGATTGCGAAAGGTTTACATGATCATTTGGCGAACAAAATTGATACTCTCCTTTTTGTTTTCCTAAATACTCCAAAGCAATATTTGCAATTACTTCATTTGCATTCATATTTGTAGAAGTTCCCGCACCACCTTGTATCATATCGATTGGAAATTGCTCTGTATATTTACCAGCTATTAACTCATTCGAAGCAAAAGAAATCGCATCAAATAATTCTTTCGATAAAATTCCTAATTCGTGATTGGCTTGCGCTGCTCCTAATTTCACAACACCAAGCGCTTTTACAAATTCGGGATAATGTGACAAATAGTTATTGGAAATTTTGAAATTATTAATGGCACGTTGCGTTTGCACACCATAATAAGCCGTTTCAGGAATTTGTAATTCTCCTAATAAATCAGACTCCGTTCTCATTTTATTTATTGTTTGTTATTGACAATTAAAGGTAAGGAATAATCTAGTATCTTTTTGAAAAGCATTTTTCCAAAAAATTTAAAAAATCTATATCTTTAAAACATTAACACAAAAGAGATGAAAGCAGCTCGTTATTATTCATTAGACGTTTTTCGTGGCGCAACTGTTGCGTTGATGATTTTGGTAAATAATCCAGGAACTTGGTCGGCTATGTTCGATCCTTTGGAGCATGCAGAATGGCACGGATGCACACCAACAGATTTGGTTTTTCCTTTCTTTTTGTTTGCCTTAGGAAATGCAATGGCTTTTATGATTCCAAAATTACAACAACAACCTCAACAAATTTTCTGGCAAAAAGTAATAAAACGAACAATTCTAATTTTCGGAATTGGATTATTCATCAATTGGTGGCCATTTTTCAAGTGGGATAATAATGAACTTATTTTCAAAGCATGGAAAGATTCAGAAGAAAGCGGAATCCGAATAATGGGCGTTTTACAACGAATTGCAATTGCTTATTTTTTCGCTTCGGTGATTGCTTTTTATTTTAAACAAAAACAAGTTTTATTGATAAGTTGTGCGATTCTTCTACTTTATTGGGTTTTAACTTTCGGACTTGGAACTTCTACCCCTTATTCATTAGAAGGTTTTATCGGAACTAAAATTGATAATCAATTGCTTGGTTTAGCGCATATTTACAAAGGAGAAGGAGTACCGTTTGATCCCGAAGGAATTTTCAGTACAATTTCTACTATTCCACAGGTTTTATTTGGGTATTTGGTTGGTGATTATATTCAGAAACAAGGAAATATCAATTGGTTGAATCGTCCTTTACCAAAAACTGACAATCCGCAATATAAAATGTTAGCTGGCTTATTTGTTTTAGGAACAATTGCGTTGACAATTGGTTACGTTTGGCAATGGGATTTTCCGTACAATAAAAAGATTTGGAGCAGTTCTTATGTTTTCAACACAACTGGTTTAGCAATTTTGACAATTGGATCAATGATTTGGTTCATCGAAATTTTAGGCATCAAAAATGGTTTCATGAAATTCTTTGATGTTTTTGGAAAAAATCCTTTATTCATCTTTGTTTTGAGCGGATTATTACCTCGATTATTAGGTTTAATCAGAATTGAAGCTGGTTTAAACGACAAAAGAGAAATCAAATTCATTTCACCATTGGGTTGGTTCTACGAAAATGTTTGCGCTAAAATTCCTGGAATTCCAGAAATTGGTTCATTTGTTTATTCGCTAATTTTCTTAGCTTTCTTTTGGTGGTTAGCTTATTTATTAGATAAAAAGAAGATTTATATTAAAGTTTAAAAGTCTTGAGTAGTAAATTATAAGTTTTTAGAAGAGATGTCTCGATTCCTCGACATGACATTAATTATCAGCCTAGATTGGATTTTCTTGTCATGTTGAGCGAGTCAAACGATGTAGAAACATCTAATATTTAGAAAACAATCTTACTTATAAAAATTATTTCTAAACCTTCTTATAAACAGCATAAAACTGATAAAAGTGCTGAATATTTTCAACATCAAAAATAATTTGTTTCCATTGATTTAATTCCAAAATCAATTGATTTTCGTGTTGAGTAAACTTCCCAACAAAAATTTCATCATCATTCAAATACAAACCAAACTTATCATTTACCAAATGTAAATTTTCCACTTCCAAATGTTCAAAAAATAAAATAGACGATTCTTCTTCTGTAAAATCGATAGGTGAAGCGATACCCGAAGAATATTCTAACGCAATAAACTGATGCGAATTATAGATTGGAAAGTAAATCGACGGATAATTTTCTATATTAGAAAATAATTCTTTTTTTAACTGAATTATTTCTCGTGATAAAAAAGGAATCGCGCTCAAATTTTTAACATTTCGTAACATATCAGCTTCCTCAAAATAGTTATCAAAGTGTAATATTTCGTTAACTGTTAAGTTTTTTTCGATCAAATGACTTATTGGAATGCTAAAATATTTAGCAATTTGAGAAATTGTTTCAATTCGTGGCTCTGCACGTTTTTCTTCATAAGATGAAATATTCCCTCTACTAACTTCGAACAAATCAGCAAAAGCCTGTTGAGTTAAGTTCTTAACTTGTCTTAATTTCTTTATATTTTCACCTATTTTTGTCATTATTTAAAATTTTAACACTTTTATTTGCTAATTATTTTAGCAAATTGTTTAATTTTATGGAAACAAATTACAAAAAACACTAATAACAACAAAATGAATTATTTTTCGAAGATTGAAAATTTTATTCAAAACATCAATTACACCATCACTTACAAAGACGAAAAAGAGGGTGTTTTTATGATTGAAAATTTATTGGATGGTGTTCAAAATCTGATTGTAGGAATTGCACCACCTGTTATCATTTTCGAGTTGTATTTATTTACAATTACAAATGATAATCTGGAAATGCTAAAAGCGTTGTTGATGAAAAATCGCGATATCATTCATGGTGCTTTTGCAATAACAGAAGACGGAAAAAAAGTTATTTATCGTTACACACTTCAAATTGCGAATCTTGATCAAAACGAATTTGAAGCAACGTTAAATTCTTTGAGCTTATTGATGAGCGAATATTCTGCTCAATTAATCGAATTTTCTAAACAATAAAACAATATCACTATGAATATTTTCAAACGTATTTTTAGAATTGGACAAGCGGAAATACATTCGGTTGTCGAAAAAATGGAAGACCCAATCAAAATGACAGAACAAGGAATTCGCGAAATGCGCGACGATCTTAATCAATCATTAGAGGCTTACGCAAAGGTAAAAGCAATGGCAATTCGTTCGCAAAATAGCGTCGACAAAAAGAAAGAAGAAGCTGCAGATTATGAACGAAAAGCAATTCTTTTGTTAGAAAAAGCTGAGCGAAATGAAATTACAATTGAACAAGCCGAAAATTTAGCGAAAGAAGCTTTGAGCTTAAAAAATCAATTGTTAGAAGAAATTACTGAATTAGAAAATCAAGTGATTATTCATGAAAAATCTGCAAATGAAGTGCACAAAAACGTTGAGGTTCTTAAATTCAACATTAATAAATGGGAAAATGAATTAACAACATTAAAAGCTCGTGTAAAAGTTGCTGATGCCACAAAACAAGTAAACAAACAAATGGCAAAAATTGATGCGAATAGCACAATTAGCATGTTAGAACGCATGAAAGCCAAAGTAGAAGAAGACGAAGCACTTGCACAAGCTTACGGAAGTTTAGCGGACAATTCGAAAACCGCTGATGACGAAATTAACGAAACCTTGAAAGGTGATTTGATTCAAAATGAATTAGAAGCTTTAAAGCTAAAAATTCAGTCGAAAAATCAAGAATAAATCACTTTTTATAGTGAATTATTTCTATAAAATTTTTAGTAAATTAATCTCTTTTAAAAAATCAAAACTATGGCATCTAAATATGAATACAAAACAATAGAAATAATGCCTAACGCTGGCTTATTTTCTATCAAAATAGATAAAACATTTTTGGATGATTTACTAAATAAATATGGAAATGAAGGCTGGGAATTAATCACTTCCACTCCGCTTTCCATCAACAGCACAACGAAAATTATTTATTATACATTCAGAAGAGCTATTTAACATTAAAAATTAACACTAAATGACCGAAATTTTAGACCTTCTTTTTAATCCATTGGCCAACGGAATTATGACCATTTTGATGGGATTTTCTCTTGTCTATTGGGTATTTCAACTGTTAGCTGGTGACGGAATTGATCTTGGAACAGATTCTGATTTTCATATCGGAGACATCAATGATGTTGATGCCCACCACGAAATTGACGCTGATCACGATGCTGATGCAGACGTGCATCACGAACCAGGTTTTTGGGCAAAATGTTTAGAATTCATCAATGTTGGTAAAGTTCCGTTAATGGTGATTATTACTTTGTTCAAATTTATCAGTTGGGTGATTACCATTATTTCTTCGATTGTTTTTGGATTAAGCAAATTAGGATTGTATTCAGTTTTAATCTTAATTCCGGTTTTCATCATCGCTTATTTTATGATGCATTGGATCACTAAACCATTAGTTAAAATGTATTCAGAATTAGGTTATCATGGAGAAGAAGAAACTGATTTTATCGGAAGAGTCGGAAAATCAAAATCTAAAATCACAGGAGATAAAATAGGCTCTGCGGAATTTCAAATCGAGAAAGATATTATTACGCTTAACATCAAAAGTCAAAATGGCGAAGAAATTAATTTTGGAGATACCATTATTATCACCGACGAATCGCCTTCAAATCATTATTATTTCGTCATCAAACATATAACCTTAAACAACATTTAACACTATTATGACACTAATATTTCAACTTACTTCGTTTCTTATCGAAGAAATTTTAATCTTAATTATTCACTAAATCAATCAAAATATAATAAAAATCTCATGACAAATTTTATTCTTTTAGCAGTTGGTGTTATCGTTTTCATCTTTATTGCTTTCATCGTCGTTTTAAGCGTTTTCTATAAAAAAGTTCCGCAAGGAAAAGCCATCGTTCGTACTGGTGTTGGTGGATCGCAAGTAGCTTTCAACAAAGGAATGTATGTAATTCCTGTTTTCCACAAAATGGAAATTATGGACATTTCGATTAAGAAAATTGATATTACTCGTCAACAACACGATGGTTTAATTTGTAAAGACAACATTCGTGCAGATATCAAAGTTGCATTTTTTGTTCGCGTTAATAAATCGGTGAATGATGTAATCAATGTTGCACAAAACTTAGGAACAGAACGAGCATCAGAACCAGAAACATTAAAAAGTATTTTCGAAGCAAAATTCTCAGAAGCTTTAAAAACAGTTGGAAAAAAATTCGATTTTATCGAATTATACGAAGCTCGTCGCGAATTTAGAGATGAAATTTTAAATATCATCGGAACAGACTTGAATGGATATATTTTAGATGACTGTGCGATTGATTATTTAGAACAAACTGAATTACAATTCTTGAGCCCTGATAATATTTTAGATTCGGAAGGTATTAAAAAAATCACGGAATTAACGGCTCAACAAAATATGAACGCCAACTTAATTCGTCGTGAAGAAGAAAAAGTAATCAAAAAACAAAACGTTGAAGCGCGCGAAGCAATCTTAGAATTAGAGCGACAATTAGCCGAAAAAGAAGAGCGTCAACGCAGAGAAATCGAAAATATAAAAGCGCGCGAAGAGGCAGAAATTGCAAAAGTTCGCGAAGAAGAACGTCTAAAAGCTGAATCTGTTCGTATTACAACAGAAGAGCAATTGGCGGTACAAGAAGAAAATAAATTGCGTCAAATTATTATCGCAGAAAAAAATAAAGTTCGTACTGATGCAATCGAAACGGAACGCGTTGAAAAAGATCGTGCATTAGAGCAAACAGAACGTGAGCGAATTGTGACTTTAGCTCAGATTGATAAAGAAAGGTCTATCGAAGTTGAGAAGAAAAATATTCAAGGCGTTATCAAAGAACGCGTTCTTTTAGAAAAAGGCGTGATTGAAGAGCAACAAGGTGTGAAAGATGTTGAAGTTTACCGTGAAGTTGAGCGTCAGAAACAAGCCGGAATTATTGCTGCATCGCAAGAAGCGGAAGAGCGTTTAATCGAAACTGTAAAAGCTGCGGAAGCGGCAAAAATTGCGGCAGAGCAAGAAGCTGCTCGTCAAGTTATCGAAGCAGATGCACAAAAACAAGTTGCAGAACGCAAAGCGCAAGAGTTATTAATTGATGCGGAAGCTAAAAAAGAAGCTTCTGCAAAAGAAGCTGAAGCTCGTAAAATAATTGCTGAAGCACAAGCAAAAGAAGAAGCTGCAATTGGTCTATCTGAAGCAGAAGTAATGGTTGCAAAAGCAGAAGCAGAAGAAAAACAAGGAACTGTAGAAGCATCTGTTATCGAGAAAAAAGCAGAAGCGTTACGTAAAGAAGGCTTAGCACAAGCAGAAGTTGTTCGTGAAAAAGCATTAGCAGAAGCAAAAGGAATTGAAGAAAAAGCAGAAGCTATGAAGAAACTGGACGGTGTTGGAAAAGAGCACGAAGAGTTCAAACTTCAATTACAAAAAGAAAAAGATATCGAATTGGCTCATATCAACATTCAAAAAGATATTGCTGGAGCCCAAGCTGAGGTGTTATCAAATGCATTGAAATCTGCGAAAATTGACATTGTTGGTGGAGAAACAATGTTCTTCGAAAATATTGTGAAACAAGTTTCGAATGCAAAAGGTTTCGATCATTTAATCGACAATTCGAAACATGCAACAGATATCAAAAATGCATTGATTGACGAAGATGGCGGAAGCGATTTAGCTGGAAAAGTGAGAAGTCTTGCCGATAAATATGGCATTTCATCAAACGACATCAAAAACTTAACAATTACTGCGGCATTAATTAAATTACAGCAAGCTGCTTCTGCTTCTGGAAACAGCGAAGACACAGGATTTATAAATTCTCTTTTCGGAATTGCGAATCAGTTAGGTGTTTCAAATAAAAAAATAGGTTAATCCATTAAACAATAATAGAGTGATTGAATCTATTCGTTTCAATCGCTCTTAATTACAGTTTAATCACCTTCTAGATTTTAATTTAATGCAAGAAGAAAAAAATATTAACGTTACCGAAACGCTTGATGCAGGCGCGTACGAAATCATCCGAAAAAGACTTCTTACACAAAAAGATTTTCTTTCGGAAAGATTAACGAAATTGAATGATGCTCGAAAAGAAGTCTTCAATTCTACCAATTTTGCATTAAGCGCAAACCAAAGAATTACGACAGAAAATACATGCGTCGCACGTGGAATTATCGCGTTCGATAAATTGTGTATTTTTGGTTACAACGTGCATTTCGGTTTACGCACAGACATTCAGTTGAGCGATGTTTTTAGTATTTATCTGTTTCAAGAAAATCAATTTATTCCTCAACCTCTCGACTTAATAAACGATCAGAATTTCTTTACAGATTTTCAGAATTTATATAAATATTACCGCGATTCTATCTTTTCTAAATTTCGTAGAACAGATAATTATCTATACATGGTTTTCCAAACCAGTAAAAGCGCACAAGATTTGAAAGCGTTTAAATGGTTAATCAAAGACGGAAAATTAATTTATCAAGATGATCGCAGCATTCACGAAGTAAAAAAAGCAGATCAATTTGATTTTGAATGGCAAAAAACTTCTATCGATGATCGTCGATTAGGAAAGTTTCCACATATTTCTATTTTAGATAAGATTTTTATCGAAGCAATTGGTGGTGATATTACTTTTAAAATTGAAGATAATACGGATTCAGGAAAAGGAATTTTCACTGAAAAAGTGACACATTTAGATCAACAATTAGACGATGCCGAATATTATTATGCCGATTTAGGAAATCTAATTGCGGTTAAAATAAAACCGTTTCAAGAAGATTTCAGAGCCTATATTTACAATGTTCGCACCAAAGAAGTTATCAACATTCCTGCACTTTTAGATGCAGCAGTTCTGTTACCCGATAATCAAGGTTTAATTTTTTCGAATGGTTATTATTTACAAAACGGAACGTATCATCTTTTCGATAATAATAATTTAGAGCATTTTCAATTTTTCCGTCGTGTAAATTCTCCGAACGGAGAAGATTTTATGTACATTTTCAATCAAGATGAAACCAATACATACATTCTTTTATCGTACAATATCATTCAACAAACTGTGGAAACACCTATAGTTTGTAATGGTTTTACGATTTTTAAAGATGGAAGTTTAATTTATTTCCGCACCGAAGAAGAAGCGACAAGACATCATCAAGTTCAAATTTGGCAAACACCTTATGTTGAACGTTTGATTGAAAATACAGAGAAAACAAATCATCCATTATATAAAATTGGGAACAAAGACATTGTGAAAGCAATGGCTGAATCTCAGGAGGTTATTCAATTAATCAACAAAGAAGATTCGTACGAAGGTTTATACGAGGACATTGTAAAAAAAGCGAATAATATTGTAGATGGCTATTTTTGGATTAATGATCAAGAGACTTTTGAGCTTGCTGTTCCTTTATTAGAAATAAAAACAGTTGCCAATACAGCGATTGATGAATTTGCTAAAGTTCAAATTCAGAAAAAATTTGCGCAAGAAACCTTAGAAAAAACGGAAGAATCGATTGAAGAAATCGTTTTCAAAGTAAATAGCACAACGTACAATCAATTGGATTTATTGGTTGAACATTTAGCTGAGGCTCGTAAAATTCAAGGAAAAGTTATTGATTTACGTTCAATTCGCTACATCAATTTAGAGCGTGTTCAAGAATTAGAAAACCGATTGCAAGAGGTAAACGAAAATTTATCAACCAAAACAATTGAGTTTCTTTTATTGGATGAAGCACTAATTCCATACGAAGAAAAAGTTGCTGAACAGAAAAACTTAGTAGCTTCTATCGAAAAAGTCATTGATGCGAAAGTTATCGAAGAAGCCTGTCTTAAAATTGCCTCAGAATTAGAATTATTGATTGATATTCTGAACAGTTTAAAAATTGAAGACGCAACACAAACAACAAAAATCATTGAGAAAATCTCGGTTATTTTTGCTTCGCTTAACGAAGTTCGTGCCCAATTAACACGTCAAACTTCTGCGTTAAAAAGCAAAGAAGCTGTTGCAGAATTTTCTGCTCAAATCACGTTGTTAGAACAAAGTGTGGTTAACTTTTTAGAATTATCAACAACTGCCGAAAAAACGGAAGAATACAATACAAAAATAATTGTTCAACTTGAAGAATTAGAAAGTAAATTTTCTGATTTTGATGATTTCGCCTTGAAAATTGCAGATAAGCGCGACGAAATTATCAAGGCATTCAATTCGAAACGTGAACAATTAGTTGAACAAACCAACAAACGCACCAATTCATTAGAACAAATTGGCTTGCGCGTCTTGAAAAATATCGAAAATAAAGCCAAAACTTTTTCTGAGAAAGAAGAAATTTTAGCGTTTTATTCTTCGGATTTAATGATTGACAAAATGCGTCAAATCATTCAAGAATTGAAGGATTTAAAAGATGTTTCGAAAGCCGAAAACCTTGAAAATCTATTAAAAAAATCGCAAGAAGATACGCTTCGTGTTTTACGAGATAAAACTGAACTTTTTGTTGATGGGCAAAATATTATTGCGCTTGGTCAAAATAAATTTACGGTCAATACGCAGCAATTAGCGCTGACATTGTTGAATCGTAACAACGAATTATTTTATCATTTAACAGGTACAAGTTTCTATCAAAAAGTTAAAAACGATGAGATTTATCGTTACCAAGATATTTGGAACCAAGAATTTGTTTCGGAAAATCAATTGGTTTATCGTGCTGAATATTTAGCTTATCAAGCTTTTTTAGCAAGAAATGAAAACGATTTTGATGCTGAAAAATTTATCAATCAAATCATTGAACAAAATTATTCGGAAGGTTATATAAAAGGCGTTCACAATTTTGATGCGTTTCGAATTTTTACTGAATTGGTCAACATAAATTCGAAATTAGATGTGTTGCAATTTGATGCGCCAACTCGTACAACTGCTCAAATTTTTTGCCATTCTTTAGAAAAGAATTTGCAAGATAAGTTGAATGCAATGATTAATTCGGCTCAATTAATTTTGAAAAATTTTCCGAATTCAACTCGATTTGAAAATATTCTAAATGAAATCAAATCGCTTTTTGAAAATTGGGAAACTGAATGGGATAAAACAATAACAACTTCAGAAAAAGTTGCCAATTATTTGTTTAGAACTTTCACAAAATATCAAGCTTTTTCGATGAGTAATGAAGCTGAAAATTTTCGAAAAGAATTCATTAATTACTTAGAGAAAAATAAAAATTCAGATGATTTTAATGCGTTGATTGCAGATGAACAATTTTCTTCAACCGAAAAATTTTACTTGATCGAAAACTGGATTCATTCTTTTATCGATGAAAATGAAAATTTTTCAACTTACAGAAATGTTGTAAATGAAGTAGCAACGATGTTATTGTTTTCTAAAGATAAATTTCAGTTAATAAATGGAAATTCATCTATTATAATTGAAGATTTAAAAGGAAATCATACCGTAATAATTGATGGTATTTATACACAAAATTATCATGAAATCATTTCTAAATTAGAGCATTTTTCAACTGTTGATGTTCCAAATTTTAAATCATTCCAAAAGTTAAAAGAAGAAATTTCGAAAGCTTATGAAAAGGATTTAAAAATCGCAGAATTTGAACCAAAAGTTTTAACATCATTTGTTCGAAATAAATTAATCAACGAAGTTTATTTTCCTTTAATCGGAAATAATTTAGCCAAACAATTGGGAACTGCAGGCGATAACAAGCGTACTGCACGAATGGGAATGTTGTTGTTAATTTCGCCTCCTGGTTATGGAAAAACGACGTTGATGGAGTATTTAGCAAAAACAATGGGCCTACATTTTGTGAAAGTAAATGGACCAACAATTGGACATAATATTACATCAATCGATCCAATAGAAGCCAAAACTTCTGGAGAAAGAGAGGAATTAAAAAAGATAAATCTTTCGTTTGAAATGGCAGATAATGTAATGTTGTACTTGGACGATATTCAGCATTTGAGTGCCGAATTTTTACAGAAATTTATTTCATTAGCCGATGGACAGCGAAAAATTGATGGAATTTTTGAAGGAGAAAGTAAAACCTACGATTTACGCGGAAAACGTTTTTGCATTGTAATGGCAGGAAATCCATATACGGAAAGCGGCTCTAAATTTCAGATTCCAGATATGTTGGCTAATCGTGCTGATGTTTATAATTTGGGTGATGTAATTGGTGATACGGAAACGTTGTTCAATTTAAGTTTGATTGAAAATGCAACAGGAGATAATCCTTATTTGGATAAAATTGCTTCAAAAAGTTTGACAGATTTTTACAAGTTAACAAATTTTGTAACCGAAAATCAAGAACAACTTCCGGATTTGGAAGGCAATTATTTGAAACAAGAAATTGATGATTTTATTGCAGTTCTAAAACATGTGATTAAGATTAGAAATATTGTCGTAAAAGTCAATCAAAATTATATTTCGAGCGCAGCAATGCAAGATGATTACAGAACGGAACCGCCTTTCAAAATGCAAGGTTCGTACAGAAATATGTCAAAATTGGTTTCGAAAATTGTTCCAATGATGAACGAAAAAGAAATTAACGAAACTATTTTAGCGCATTACGAAAGTGAATCGCAAACATTGACAACAGATACAGAATCGAATTTGTTGCGATTAAAAGAAATTGCAGGTTTGATAACTGCTAAAGAAAAAGAACGTTGGGAAACGATAAAAGCAACCTTTGTAAAAAATAACAAACACGGTGGCTTGAATAAAGACGATAAAGTTTTTGCTCAATTGCTCGAATTCAATGAAAATTTGGAAGGAATTATCCAAGCTATTTTGAAAAAATAAACTAAAAGCCGCTCATTGAGCGGCTTTTTTTTATTCACTAAATTTATCTCCTCTGAATATTTTCACAGGATTCCCTCTTGCAATAGACGTTTGATTATTCCATTTTTTTTGAACCAAGTCCTTCAATTTATTGGTTTCAAATCCTTGTAATTTCAATAACAAACGAGTTGTTGCAGTTTTTTTGTTCTGATGTTGTGAACGTAAATCCATCGAAACAGCCGAAATTCCACTTGGTTGATGTATCGCACGAACAGCCGAATTTACTTTGTTTACATTTTGTCCACCATTTCCAGAGCTTCGCATTGTTTGGTATATAATTTCATTCGGATTGATTGAATTTTCTTTCGGAATTTCTAATTCAAAACAACCAATAAACCAATTTTTTCGTTGATGAAATTTTCGGTATGGACTTTTACCAATCCATAAAATTGCTCCAAGCCAAGTTTTTAAAAACGTGTTTAAATCATTTCCTTCAAGTTCTATAATCACAGATGAAAGTTGATGAAAATCTTTATCCATTTCTCTTTCAATTATGTCAAACTTAATTTCAGATTTTGTGCACGCTTCCGAAAACTTTTTAAAAACATTAGTCACCACAAAATTGCATTCCGCTGGTCCTCTACCCGATGTAAGTTGAATAATTTTTTTCCTCATCATTATTTATCCATTCGTACAATTTTCGGTGTAAAAGTTCCCAACACTTTCACTAATTCAGTCTGTAAATTCATCACCGTTTTTATGTTTTTATATGCCAAAGGTGCTTCATCTACACTTCCGCCAATCAGCTCAATTCCTGCATCTTTCAATTGTGAATTCATAAAACTTTTAGTAATTGTTGATTTACATTTCGCACGCGACATTTTTCGTCCCGCACCATGCGAAGCCGAATTAATACTCAATTCATTTCCCAAACCTTCAACAATGTAACCGTTCGCGGTCATCGAACCTGGAATAATTCCTAAAATTCCTTTTCAAGCTGGCGTCGCTCCTTTACGATGAACAATTCGTTCCGTTCCTTCAACCATTTCTTTCCACGCAAAATTGTGATGATTTTCGATGTTAAAAACGATACGTTTTCCCAAAGCTTTCGCAATTCTTCGGTGAATATCATCGTGACAAGCCTTGGCATATTCGCCAGCCAAATTCATCGCTGCCCAATATTCTTGGCCATCGTACGTGTCCAAATCTAACCAAGCCAAATGCTGAACTTGCTTCGGAAGTGGACATTGTTTCGTCGCCAAATACGTATAATGTTTTGCAATATTTGCACCCAAACCACGCGAACCACTATGCGATAAAACAGCCAAATATTCTCCTGGAATCAAGTTCCATTCAGGTTTTACCTCATCTAATTTCACAATCCCAAATTCAACAAAATGATTCCCTCCACCAGAAGTTCCTAATTGTTGATAAGCTTTTGTTTTTAAACTTTTCAAGATTGGAATTTCATCAAAAATAGAACGTTCAAAAATTTCATGATCCGCTTTTAGTTTATGCGTTTCATACATTCCGAATTTGGTATGATCTTGCAAAATCTGAATCAATTGATGCGATTTTCCTTTCAAAAAACTAGCTGGCAAATCGTAAACCGAAAGACTCATTCTACAACCAATATCCACACCAACTCCATAAGGAATCACCGCATTATCCGTCGCTAAGACACCTCCGATTGGCAATCCATACCCCGAATGCGCATCTGGCATCAAAGCTCCTTTTACCGAAATTGGCAATTTCAATGCATCATATAATTGAAATTTTGCTTGCTCGTCAATTTCATTTTCTCCAAAAATCGAAAAAGGTGAACGCGTTGTTTTTAATTCTTGTAATCTAACCTCAACTGGTTTTATTAATCCTTCCGCAACTTTTCCCCAAATTCCGTGACCGATGTATTTTTCTGGCTCAAGTAAAACTTCTTTTGCTTCGTTAATAATCGTTTGTTTCTTTTCTTTTTTTCTGTATCGATGAATTTGCCCAATTGCAATATTGATCGAATTATATTTTGGAAAGCCTATTTTTATAAAGTCCTTTCCAGAGATTTTATTTCCCATGATTAATATCTTTTAGATAACTGATGTTCTTTTTCCATCAGCATTTCAGCGATTTCAATCGCTAAATTTTTATTATTAAAAAATTTCCTTTTTGTAAAAGGATTTTTAAATTTTGGTTTTCGTTCATACGAATACCCTCCTCCAACTATTTTCTTTAAAAGGATTCCTTGATTTTTATACTTGTCAAAAAAATGATCGATTTGCGCTTCTTCGCGCTTCAAATCAATATCAAGCGGTTTGTAATACGTAATCATATTTGGTTTTATAATCAATCGAAAACGCCACGGTTGTAGAAATTCATAAATTCCTTTGAAACGTTTTGTCTTGGGATCATACACCTGAATACACACAAAATATAGACGTTCTTCATCATTCAAAATTGAATACGGACCTGAATATTCGTAAGGTTGCAATTGTTTCAACTCTTGAATTCTCTGAACATAAATTCGCTTTCCGTTTCGTTTTCGTTTTTTTACAAACTTTCGCGTTTCTGCATATTGAGAAGTATTTATTTTCTTTAGAATTTGAGTAAAAAACTCAATCTCATTTTCTTTTTTAATATCTTCTCTCAATACAATATATCGCTCAAAACCTTTTTGACACGGCTCTTTTAAAAGAACAAGCGGAATTTCTTTTTGTTCTTTAAAAATTTCTTTTTGACGTTTATATTTCTCTCTTACATTTTTTTCTTTCGTTGTTTTTACACTTCTTTTCCTCGCTCTTTTTGTTCGTAATTGAGTAGAAAAGAAAATTGAATCTTCCATAAAATGGATTATTTGATTGCAAATAATTATTTTGAAATAATTAGCGCTAACTATTTCTTCTTCGGAAGTTTTTAGAAGTTATTCTGAATCTAGAATGGAATAATAAAAGAAAAAGCCCGAAGAATCCTCCGGGCTTTTGATATAATAAGTAAATTATTTACGATTTATAAGCACGAAGAATGCTCATTGCAAAATCTGTTGCAATAGCTAAAAACTGATATGTCTTTTCTTTGAACATTTTATTTCTTCGTTATTAAATTGTTATACGTTATGATTTTTATCAGTGCAAATTTAAGTCAATAAAATTCACATTTCCAAATCCTTTGTGAAATTTCACTAAAAATAGGGAGAAAAATATTATTGATTTTTAACATTCATTTAGTTGAAGAAGTTCCTTTCAAAATTTCATCAGTTAATTCCATTATCTTGGTTGAAGAATTTGATAAAATAATTACATCTTTATCATTAGTCCAATGTTTATTTCCATTAAAATCTACCACAGAAAATTTTACTTTTCCTTTCAAATCTTTCAATAAGTCATTTACGATATAAATTTTGTACACATTTTCTTCTTTTTCTACTGAAATTAGCACATTTTCGAAACTTCTTTTCACTTGATAATGTAACGCTTTCCAATTTCCTAATTTATCCAAAGACGACCACGAAGTTACTGGCCAAACGTCATTCAATTGCCAATACAAACTTCCCATATTATAAGGTTTTGCACGTCGATGTGCTTCAATTGCCAACTGAATTCCGCGTGCTTGTAACAATTGAGAAACGTAGTTGTACTGCACAAAATCGGTCGGAACAACATAATCTCGCTGCATATATTCGTTGATTGTTTCCCAACCTTTTGGATGTTTTTGATGCGCTAAAATTATTGCAGAATTTTTACTCAATGTATCTTTTTCAGAAAACATTGATTTCACCGTTTTCAACGTTGGCATTCCTTGAAAACCATATTCAGAAGCAAAACGTGGAACTTTTTTTTCATACGTTTCAAACGGTTCCATTCCCCACCAAACGCCCCAATAATGCGAATCTCCTTGCGTCAAACTTTCTTTTCTTCCCCAACCAATCGAAGGTGAAGACGGCCAATAGCGATTCTCTGATTTTGGTAAAATCGAATCTAAAACATTCGGAATAATATGATGAAAAGTCGTTTGATAATCTTTCCAAATACTCAACGAATCTTGTTTCGACCAGCCCATTTGTTTCTGATATCCCCAATTTTTCCACGCTTCATCAATTTCATTATTTCCACACCAAAGCGCAATAGAAGTATGATTTTTTAGGCGATTCACTTGATCAATTGTTTCTTGTTTTACATTGTGAAGAAAATCTTGATCGCCAGGATAAAAAGCACAAGCGTACATAAAATCTTGCCAAACCAACAAACCTTTTTCGTCGCATAATTCATAAAAATAATCGTCCTCATAAATTCCACCACCCCAAATACGAATCATATTCATATTGGCTTCAACCGAACTATTTATCAACTTTTCATAATCATTTTTTGAAACTCGTGAAACAAAATTATCTTGCGGAATATAATTTGCACCTTTCATATAAGTTGGAACCCTATTCACTTTAAAATAAAACCTAGAGCCAACTTCGTCTTTTTCTTGTACCAATTCTATCGTACGTAAACCAAATTTTAAATACTTAAATATCTGTTCATTCCCTTGTTTAATTTTGAATTGATAATCGTATAAATACTGTTCGCCCATTCCATTTGGCCACCATAATTTTGGATTGTGAATCGTTTCATCAATCGAAAAATGATTAATTCCTTTGGTTAATTTTTGAGTGATTATTTTCTGATTAAAATTAATTTCTACAGCTGTATTTTGTTCCGATTGGATAATAAATTTAAACTTTACTTTCGCTTGATTTTTATCCAATTTGACAATTTCATAAGACAAGTCATTCAGTTTTAAATTATTCCAAGAAATAAGTTCAATTGGTTTATAAATCGCAACCGTTACCAATCTTGGTCCCCAATCCCAACCATACTGATATTGCGCTTTTCGAGTAAAAACACGCTCACCTTCTGGTATTTATATGGAAGAAGATTTGCTAATCGTTTTCCTTCATTAGGCGACGATTTGAATTGTATTTCGAGCAAATTATTTTTATCTTTCAGTAAATCTTTGACCGAAACTTCCCAAATTCGAAACATATTATTCGCATCCAGAATTAATTTTCCGTTCAGAAAAACTTTTGCATATGTATCCAATCCATTAAATTTTAACTGAATGTTTTGCGCTTTTCGTTCGGCTTCAGTCAAATCAAAAGAAGTTTTGTAGTTCCAATCTTCGTTTTCTACCCATTGCACTTTTGCATCATTAACGTCTTTGTAAGGATTTGGAATAATATTATTTAACATCAAATCGGTATGAACAGAACCAGGAATCTCAGCTTTCAGCCATTTTGAATCTCCTTTTTGTTGAAAAGTCCAATTCTCTAAATTCAAATTTCGAGTCGTTTGAGCAGAAAGTTGAATAAATGTAAAAAAAGTAATAACAAAAAATAGTAATCTCCTCATTTTGTGCTGATTTTCATAAGGATAAAATTAGGTTTAAAATTCATATAAACACAAAAGAGATTATTAAAAACAATTTCTTTTGTTGAATACATAATATAGGCTTCGTTAATTATGGGAATAACGAATATGCTAAACTTAGGTTGACCCGGCTATATTTGAATTTCAGAAAAAAGCAACTGATTATTCAATCGATTTGTACAATCAAGATCAAGCGGAAACTACAAAAAAATGGAAATGATTCTTCTATCAATTTAAAACAAGTTATGCGAGAAGAAAATTTAATGGATTATGATTTTGAAAGTGCTAAATTTAGAATTCAAGAATTACATTCAAACTTTTTCAAAACGCTAAACGAGCATTCTAAGCAAAAACTAACACCTCTTAATTTGAAATATTGTTCGTATATCTATCTTGGTTTAGACACCAAACAAATTGCAACTCTTCTTAATATTGAACCAAAAAGTGTACGAATAACAAAGTATCGTTTGAAACAAAAATTTGGTCTAGTAAAAGAAGATAAATTATATACTTTTTTTCATCGGATAATTGCCTAGATTTATTTTTTAGTAAAAAACACACTTCAACTCTCGTTAATTTATTAAAATATAATTCATAATATTTTTCAAAATACTTGCAGTCTGCACGGAAAAGATTATTTTTGCCTATTCGACAAATAGAATATGAAAAATATCCGTAATTTCTGTATTATCGCCCATATTGACCATGGTAAAAGTACCTTGGCCGATCGTTTATTGCAAGTAACAAACACGATTTCTGATCGTGAGTTACAAAATCAAACTTTAGACGATATGGATTTGGAACGCGAACGCGGAATCACAATTAAATCGCACGCCATCCAAATGGAATATGAAAAAGATGGTGAAAAATATATTTTAAATTTAATTGACACTCCTGGTCACGTGGATTTTTCTTACGAGGTTTCTCGTTCGATTGCCGCTTGTGAAGGAGCTTTGTTAATTGTAGATGCTGCACAAAGTATACAAGCACAAACCATTTCTAACCTTTATTTGGCTTTAGAAAATGATTTGGAAATCATTCCAGTTTTGAACAAAATCGATTTACCTTCTGCAAATCCAGAAGAAGTAACAGACGATATTGTTGATTTGATTGGTTGTGATCCCGAAGATGTTTTGCGTGTAAGTGGAAAAACAGGTGAAGGTGTGTTAGAATTGTTACACACAATTATCGAGAAAGTTCCTGCACCAGTTGGTGATCCAGATGCACCGTTACAAGCCTTGATTTTTGACTCTGTTTATAATCCTTTCCGAGGAATTGAAGCTTTTTACAAAGTGGTAAATGGAGAAATCAAAAAAGGAGATCAAGTAAAATTCATGGCTACCAACAAAAAATATGGTGCCGATGAAATTGGAACATTAAAACTGAATCAAGTTGAGAAGAAAGTCATTAAAACTGGAGATGTAGGTTATATTATTTCTGGAATTAAAGAAGCTTCTGAGGTAAAAGTTGGAGATACAATTACATTAGTTGAGAATCCTGCAAGCGAAGCTATTGATGGTTTCGAGGAAGTAAAACCAATGGTTTTCGCTGGTATTTATCCGGTTGACACAGAAGATTACGAAGATTTGCGTGCTTCTATCGAAAAGTTACGTTTGAATGATGCTTCATTAACTTTTGAAGCTGAATCTTCTGCTGCTTTAGGTTTCGGTTTCCGTTGTGGATTCTTAGGAATGTTACACTTAGAAATTATTCAGGAGCGTTTAGAACGTGAGTTCAACATGACGGTAATTACAACTGTTCCTAACGTTTCGTATGAAGCGTACTTGGAAAAAGATCCAGAAAAAATGATTCCGGTTCATAATCCATCTGAATTACCAGATCCATCAGGATTAAATCGTGTTGAAGAACCATATATTCGAGCAGCAATCATTACAAAATCTGAATTCGTAGGTCCTGTAATGAGTTTATGTATTGAGAAACGTGGTGAATTACAATCTCAAAACTATTTAACTCAACATAGAGTAGAAATGATTTTCAATATGCCTTTGGCTGAAGTTGTTTTCGATTTTTATGATCGATTAAAATCTATTTCAAAAGGATATGCATCGTTTGATTATGCACCTTCTGGAATGAAAGCTTCAAAATTGGTAAAAGTTGACATCATGATTAACGGTGAAGTTGTAGATGCTTTATCTGCCTTAATTCACGTTGATAATGCCTACAATATTGGAAAGAAAATGTGTGAAAAATTACGCGAATTAATTCCTCGTCAACAGTTTGATATTCCAATTCAAGCCGCGATTGGTGCAAAAATTATTGCGCGTGAAACAATCAAAGCATTACGTAAAGACGTTACTGCAAAATGTTATGGTGGTGATATTTCTCGTAAACGTAAGTTATTAGAAAAACAAAAAGCTGGTAAGAAGAAAATGCGTCAAATTGGACGTGTAGAAGTTCCCCAATCTGCATTCTTAGCTGTTTTGAAATTGAATGATTAAAATTCTTTTTATATACCAAAAGCCGTTCTAATGAACGGCTTTTTTTGTAACAATTGGTAAAATATTTATACTAATAAATTAAGCATCAACATTATGAAAAATTTATTAAAATTAGAACAATTAGCAATTTTAATTGTAACGCTAATCATCTATTATAAACTTGATTATTCCTGGTTTTTGTTTGCAATTCTTTTTCTTGCTCCCGATATTTTTATGTTAGGTTATCTTTTTGGAAATAAGATTGGCGCAATATCTTATAATTTTATTCATAATTATTTTACGACAATTTCATTGATTCTCATTGGTTATTTTTTACACATTGAATGGTGTTTAATGATTGGATTAATTTTTTTCGCTCATATTGCGTTAGATCGTTTTTTAGGATTTGGTCTCAAAAAATATGATGGTTTCAAATCCACTCATTTAGATAATTTATAACATCACAACCTCATCTGTTGAACCTTTTTCTAAAATTTCTAAAATACTTCGCATCGTAATTTCTGAAATTTGTTCCAACGCTTCTTGTGTAAAAAAAGCTTGATGCGCAGTTACCAAAACATTTGGAAAACTCATCAATCGCTGAATCATGTCATCCTGAATAATTTCTGCTGATAAATCTTTGAAGAATAATTTTTCTTCTTGTTCATAAACATCAATTCCCAAATAACCAATTTTATGATTTTTTAAAGCTTCAATCGCTTCATGTGTATTGATTAATCCACCTCTACTCGTATTAATAATCGTTACGCCATCTTTCATCATCGCAATCGTTTCTTGATTAATCATGTAATGATTTTCTGGCGTCAGCGGACAATGCAACGAAATAATATCTGAAGTTTTAAACAACTTATCCAGCTCAACATATTCCACGCCATTATTCATCAATTCTTGATCTGGATACAAATCATAAGCAATAATCTTACATCCAAAACCTTTCGCAATATTGATAAAAGCCTTTCCTATTTTTCCTGTTCCAACAATTCCAATCGTCTTCTGAAAAAGATTAAAACCAAGTAAACCGTTCAATGCAAAATTTTGTTCACGAACACGATTATAAGCTTTATGTGTTTTTCGATTCAATGTTAACAACATCGCCATTGTATGTTCAGCAACAGCCTCGGGAGAATATGCAGGAACACGACAAATTTTAATTCCAAATTCTTTCGCAGCTTCCAAATCGACATTATTAAAACCAGCACATCTCAATGCAATAATTTTAACGCCTTTTTTTGCTAAAACTTCAATGACTTGTCGGTTCACTTTATCATTCACAAACACACAAACAGCATGCTCATCTTCAATCGCGTTTACGATATGCGGACCTAAATGTGTTTCATAAAAATTAAGTTCAAAACCGTAATTTTTATTTTCAGCCTCAAAAAAAGTTTTGTCATAAGGCTTAGACGAAAAGAAAGCTATTTTCATTGAATTATTTTTAACTAATTTATGTTTTTAATTAATTGTAATTTACTTTCTACTTGATTATTATAAAATTTTAAATCATTCAAAATTAATTCATCCTCTATTTTTGATATTTTATTAAAAGCTATAAGCTGATGAATAAAAATTTCTAACTTCGTGAAAATTCAAATTCACACATGAAAAATATACTTTTATCAACGATTACATTAGCTTCTTTTACAGCTTTTGGACAAAATATTTCGAATCAAGCTATTGATAAAGTCACAGAAAATGCAATGAAAGCATTTGATGTTCCTGGAATGTCTGTTGCGGTTATCAAAGACAGGACAATTGTGCATTCGAAAGGTTATGGCGTAAAATCTCTTAAAACGGGAGAAAAAGTTCAGTCGAATACAAATTTTGGCATTGCTTCTAACTCGAAAGCTTTTACAGCAGCTGCTTTGGCGATTTTGGTTGATGAAGGAAATATAAAGTGGGATGATAAAGTGATTACGCACATTCCTGAATTCAAGATGTACAACGATTATGTAACCAAAGAGTTTACAATTCGTGATTTATTAACGCATCGAAGTGGATTAGGTTTGGGTGCTGGAGATTTGATGGTTTGGCCTGATGGACATAATTTCACTCCAAAAGATATTATTTCTAATATTCAGTTTTTAAAACCAGTTTCAGATTTCCGTGTAAAATATGATTACGATAATTTATTATACATTATTGCAGGAGTTGTGATTGAAAGAGTTTCGGGGCAATCTTGGACAGATTTTGTAACAAAAAGATTGTTGGAACCAATTGGAATGACGAATACTGCAGCGAATTGGCATTTGCTAAAAGACAAGAAAAATGCAATTAATCCGCACGTTCCAATTGACGGAAAATTACAAGTGATTGATCGTTATACGAACACCATTTTTGATGCAGCTGCAGGAATTTATTCGAATGTAGATGATCTTGCAAAATGGTTGCAATTCAATTTAGATAAAGGAAAAGTGAATGGAAAACAAATTATTTCGGAAAAACAAATGAACGAAATGATTACACCACAAACTTTACAACCAAATCGTACTACTCCACCTTATAATTCATTATTCAAAGCGTATGGTTTGGGATGGCAATTGCAGGATATGAACGGAAAATTGGAAGTTTCGCATACTGGTGGATTGGAAGGAATTGTAACACAAACGATGTTTTATCCTCAAGAAAAATTAGGAATTGTGATTTTGACAAACCAACAATCGGGTGCAGCTTTCCGAGCAATCTCGAATACAATCAAAGATTTTTACTTAAAAAATCCATCTACAGATTGGGTAAAAACGTATGATGATATAATGAAGAAAAATGTGGAAGAAGCCGATGTTATTACCGATGAAGTTTGGAAAACAGTTGAAGCAAATCAAAAAAATAAAGCCATCAAATTTGATTCAAAAAGTGTAATCGGAACGTATAAGGACAATTGGTTTGGTGATGTTGTAATTTATGAAAAGAAAGGAAAAATCATTTTCGAATCGAAACGTTCACCTCAATTAACTGGTGAAATGCTTTTTTACAAAGACAATACGTTTGCAGTAAAATGGTACAATCGTTATTTCCATGCAGACGCTTTTGTTTATGCAGAAATAAAAGATGGAAAAATGACAGGTTTCAAAATGAAGGCCATTTCTCCGTTAACAGATTTTAGTTACGACTTCCAAGATTTAGATTTTACGAGAAAATAAATTTTAATAAATACTAATCAAATGCGAAGTTCGAAATTAGAACTTCGTTTTTTCTATTAAAAATGAAATTCAAAGGTTACGCATATGGACTAATTTCTTCCATATCTTATGGATTAATTCCATTATTTATCCTACCTATAAAACAGGCAAATTTTTCGATGGATACTACATTATTCTATCGATTCTTTTTTTCTGCATTGATTGTCGGAACATATTTATTCATCAAAAAACAATCATTCAAAATAGATGTGAAACAGATTCCATTTTTAATCATTTTAGGATTATTGTACGGAATCTCAGCGGATGCTTTATTTTTAGGTTATGATTATTTAACTCCTGGAATTGCCTCCACATTATTATTCGTTTATCCGTTGATTGTTGCCATCATAATGGCTGTTTTCTTCAAAGAAAGAATTACAATTTCAACTATTGTAGCCATTGTTTTTGTACTGGCTGGTGTAATTTTATTAAGTTTTAAAGAAGGAAAATTCGAGCTAAATCCAATCGGATTAGGAATTGTTTTTATTAGTGCTTTGGGTTACGGATTATATATTGTGACAGTCAACAAATCGAAAGTACGAGATATAAAAGGCTTTACATTAAGCTTTTATTCGTTTCTATTTACAACGATTTATTACGCAACAAAAATGATTATTCACAAAGAATCCTTCATTTTACCATCATTAGAATTAACCTTCAACTTTTTTACATTTGCGTTTGTTACGACAGTTGTTTCGAGCATCGCATTGATTTATGCGATTAAAAATATTGGTTCTACAGCCACTTCTATTCTTGGCGCATCAGAACCTGTGGTTGCCGTTGCTGTAAGTGTTATGATGTTTGGTGAAGATTTTTCGCTGAGTTTAGCTTTAGGAATTTTTATGATTATTCTAGGCGTAACTCTGAATGTAATTGGTGATGCATATCAACAAAAAAGATTGAAGTAATTGTAAATCCTATTTTTAACTTTGCAGCAATGAAACAGAAATTTAATCCTGAAGGTTGGAATCGTATAGAGCATTTTAATATGTTCTCGAAAATGGATAATCCGTATGTCGGAGTTGTTGCGGAGGTTGAATGTTCTAAAACGTACAAATTTGCCAAAGCAAATAAATTGTCTTTTTTCGCAGTCTATTTACATTGCTCGATGTTGGCAGAAAATAAGATTAATGAGTTTAAATATCGCATCGAAGATGATGAAATTTTTGTGTACGATCATTTAGATTGCGGAACAACAATTGGAAGAAAAGACGGAACTTTTGGTTTTGCATTGATGAATTTTACCGAAGATTTTGATGCATTTAACGCGCAACTTCAAGAGCAAATACAAAGTGTAGAAAACTCGGTTGGTTTGCATATCAAAAATGAAGAAATTACCATTGGCTTGGTTCGTCATTCTACATTTCCATGGTCGAGATTTACAGGTCTAACACAACCAAGTAACTTTGGAACGGGAGAATCTATTCCGCGAATTATTTTTGGAAAAGCGTATACGCAAAACGATAAAATGTATATGCCTGTTTCGGTTGAGGCGAATCATGGTTTTGTAGATGGTTTTCATTTGGCGAATTATCTGCAAGAATTTGAAAACGAATTAGGTAAATATTAGAAATAGTAAGAACGAATTTCGAGTTTCGAAATTCGTTTTTTTATTTTACATCATTAGGATGAATAAATGGTTCTGGTTCTAGAATTTCCTCATATTGAATAGGAAAATATTTTTTATCTTCTTCTAAAACAAAATCATCCGTATAATTATAAAAATGCTCCAACTCTCTTAATTGATACTTTCCTTCTTCATCTTTATGAAATCGAAAAGCGTAACCTTTTATTTCACAACAGAATGTTATTTTTTCTTTATCTAAAGGGATATAATTTAAATTTGAGATATCGATATATTCATCTAATACTTCATTTTTATCTAAAAGAATAGTATAATCTGTATTTTGAATAGTAATTGGTAATGTATAATAATTCCCTATTGAACAGTCTTGTCCAGTCGAAGAAATATATAAATAAAATTTTTCTTTTGCGAAAAAGAGAGAGATTGTTCTAATTGGTATATGATTACTTTTTGTAATATCAATAGCTTGTTCAATAACTTCATTTACATTCTCATCTTTAAAAACTGAATCTGCTTTTATTTCATTCTTCTTTTCCCAACCTTTAGCAGATTGACTGCTCGGTTGCTCACATTGAACAAAAAGAATGAATAAGAGTAAAAAATATAAATTCTTCATATAAGTGTTTTGATTAAAGATAATCAATTCACTGCAACTTTTTTATTTAGTTTTTTTGACCAAGAAAAAATATAAATCGTTCCGATAATTGAAGGCACAATCCAAAAATAAATATTATCTCCAAATCCAGCGCCTGCAACCAAAAACGCTGTTACTGAAGCGATATAAGCACCAACCATTTTTCCAACATGATTCATTGTCCATTTTTTATAATTCTCTGTATTCTTGTAAAAAACAAAATCTCGATAACACATAAACCCTCCTAAAAACCCAAAAATTAAATACAATAATCCAATTGCATTGCTTGTGAAAAGTGGAAGTAATCCAAAAACAATCATCACAATAGATGTGATAAACATTGCTCCAGAAATGATTTTATCCAAATTATTAGAATAGTTTTTGCGCTTATAATTTAGAATTCTATTTCCGATCAAAATCATATAAATCGTGAAAATACCAATCATTAAAAGAAAAGAATTGTGGTGATTTGGAAAAGCACAAATAATCAACGAAAGAACAGAACTGACTAACATACCAATCGAAAATATTTTTCCCACTTTTTTGTGTGTCGAATTTCCTTTTTTTATAATCATAACAGCTGTTCCAGCAACCAAGCCAATTCCTCCAAAAAATGCGTGAATGTAAATAATGATGTTGACTAAATTTTCCATAATGTGTTTATTTATTATGGAATAAAATTAAGTGAAGTCGTTTTTAATTTTAAAAATAGTTGACCGAATTGTCGAATTTTAAGGATGAATTGTATTACTCTTTTGTTTTCACTGTTTCTATAGCATCATTCATCAAATCGAACTCGTAACCTTTGTACGCTAAATATGCTTTTACTTTGTTTATTTTCTTGAAAGATTCTCGCTCAGAAGCTAATAAATTGAACTTTTTTTGTGTTAAATGCAATAAATTATTCCAATATTTATCCAAATCAATTTCTTCTTTAAATGCTTTTTCAATTAATTTTTGATCAATTTGACGCATTTTTAATTCTTGACGAAGACGATTTCTTCCCCACATTTTTTGATTGACTTTTCCTCGAACAAAATTATGAACAAATCGTTCTTCATTCAGGAATCCGTAATGAATTAGCTTAAAAATAATCTCATCTTTCGCTTCTGGAATCAAATCAAAATCACGAAGTTTTTTCTCTACTTCCCAATGACAACGATCTTGATAAAGACAATATTTTGCCATTTTATCTTTGATTTCATCAATCGTATAAATCTTTTTTGGGTTGTCTTTAGAGAAATTCATGCAACAAAGTTAAGATTTTAATAAGTAAATTGTTTGATTAACTTGATGAGGATCCTGAAAAAAGTTCAGGATTAATCAACAAAAAAACTGAATCATTTCTGATTCAGTTTTTTATTATTTGTTTAAATAGTTGAAGGAAAAATATGAACTTCTCAATTCTAATTTCTCACATCTCAATACTATTTTTATTAAGCTTTTTGTAATTCCGCGATATATGCTGTTGGATCCTCAGCATTGAAAACTGCCGAACCAGCAACTAAAGCATCTGCACCAGCTTCTACCAATTTTGATGCATTTTGTACTCCAACTCCTCCATCAATTTCGATGATCACATTTGCATTAGCTTCTGTAATCATTTTTTTCAATTTAGAAACTTTGTTGTAAGTATTTTCAATGAATTTTTGACCTCCAAAACCTGGATTAACACTCATAATTAACACCAAATCTAAATCATTAATCACATCTTCTAAAACAGATACTGGTGTATGCGGATTAAGCGCCACTCCTGCTTTCATTCCTTCTGCTTTTATAGCCTGAATTGTACGATGTAAATGTGTACACGCTTCGTAATGAACAGTCAAAATATCTGCGCCAACTTGTTTGAAAGTTGAAATATAACGATCTGGATCAACAATCATTAAATGCACATCCAAAACTTTGTCTGTTAACGAATTTATTTTCTCGATAATTGGCATTCCGTAAGAGATATTCGGAACAAAAACGCCGTCCATTACATCTAAATGAAACCATTCGGCTTGAGAATTATTAACCATTTCGATGTCTTTTGCTAAATTCCCAAAATCGGCTGCTAAAATTGATGGTGCTACTATTGGCATAATCTTATTTGTTGTTTGTTTGTATTTTGTGGTGCAAAGGTAATGAAATAAAAAAATCGTTGAAAACTCAACGATTTATATTTTTTAGAAATTATAACCAAATTTGAAACCTAATTCAGGTAAGAAGTCGATGTATGTTTCTTTATCTGAATATATCCAATCAGAACCATTAATAGAATATTTAAAAGGATAATAAGTATCTATAAAAATTCCTGCTCCAAAATTGAATTCATAAAAAAATTTTTTAGCAAAATTTCTTTTAATTCCATAATTCACCACAAGTTTTGCAAAATCATCATCTTTTCCCATCCCTTGGTATGTTGATAACCAATCTGTATAATAGTCAAATTTCAATCCTATAAAATTTGCAGAATTATTTAAAGTAGATTTTCCTTTTGAACTTCTTCGATCAAAATTATAGTAATAACGACCTTCTAATCCTAACTTTACTGTGAAATCCATATCCAAACCATCATCTGAACCTGTAAAATTAATTGTAGAATAATTTAAATTACCAAGAATTGTAATTTTATCTGTTATGGCTTTCTCATAATTTGCTCCAACTCCCAAAACATTAATATGTGCTGAAATCAAATCTGTTGCTTTTTCTTGAGCAAATAGTGAAGTTGATAATAAGAGAGTAAATAATAGTTTTTTCATTTTCAGTGTTAATTAATACAATACGAATATAACAGAAAAAATGATTCAGTAAAATTATTTTTAATCCAAGAAAACTCTATTATCAATAAAGTTATAAGGTTCTTCGTCTTTCAATTCTTCGTTGATAATAAAATGAATCGAATCTTTTGACATAAAAATATAAGTGTAAATATCTGCCATTTCATCAGAATCTCTAAACTCATAATATTCATCACCAATAGTACACCAAACGCCTTCATCTTCAGAAAATGTAACGCAATCATCACTGTGAATGGTCTTAAAGTTAACTGTCATTGTACCGTCAACTTTTCTATTGACCATCCAACTATTTGTTTCACCTTTAAAAAATTTCCCATGATCGGTTCCAGACCAAATTCCAACAAATCGTTCATCTACATCCATAGATTTTATAAATTCTTTAATTTGTTTTTGATCTGTTTTATTCATCATAATTTCTATATTAAAATTAGCTTAAAAGTAGCCAATCTATACTTCTTCTCATCTCAAAAAGACTTAATTTGCAGCTCGGGATAAAAAAACAAATTTATGGAAAATAATATGCTTAATCAACATCCAGCAGATATTGCCGAACAATTAACTGCACTGAACGTAAAAGAAAGAAACATCGCTTTTTACTCGCTTTTGAATGATGATAAAGTTGAAGTATTCTCCTATTTTGAACCCGATATTCAGTACGAAATTGTAAAAAGTTTGACGGACGAAGATTTAGCTGAAGTTTTGAACAATCTTGATCCTGATGACCGAACAGAACTATTTGAAAATTTCCCAGATCAATTAATCAAACATTCCATTAATCTTTTAAATCCTGAAGAACGTGCTACAGCACTGAATTTGATTGGATACAAAGAAGATTCGATTGCACGTTTAATGACACCAAATTATATTCAGGTAAAAGAACATTATACAGTAAAACAAGTTTTGGCTCACATCAAAAAGTATGGAAAAAAAGCCGAAACATTAACGTATATTTTTATTGTTGATGGAAAAAATAGATTGATTGATGATTTAAAAATTGGCGAAATTCTTTTGGCTGATGAAGATACTAAAGTAGAAGATTTAATCGATCATAATTTTGTTTCAATCAAGACGACAACTCCTTTAGAAGATGCGTTAGAAGTTTTTGATAAATACGATCGTTCTGCGATGCCAATTGTGACAGAAAATGATGTTTTGGTCGGAATTGTAACATTTGACGATATCTTGGATCGTATGAAAATGCGTGATACAGAAGATATTCAGAAATTTGGAGGTATGGAAGAATTGGATGTTTCGTATACTAAAACACCTATTGCGGAATTAATCAAAAAGCGCGCAGGTTGGCTGGTTATCTTATTTATTGGCGAAATGTTTACTGCTTCTGCTATGAGTTATTATGACCAAGAAATCGAAAAAGCGGTTGTGTTGGCTTTATTTGTTCCATTGATTATTTCGAGTGGTGGAAATTCTGGTTCTCAAGCGGCTTCACTAATTATCCGAGCAATGGCTTTGGGTGAATTGAAACTAAAAGATTGGTGGTATGTAATGAAGAAAGAGTTTGCTTCGGGATTAATCTTAGGTGCAATTCTAGGATTTGTTGGTTTTATCAGAATCTTAATTTGGCAAAAAACTGGAATTTATAGTTATGGAGAATATTGGCTATATGTAGCTTTAACAGTCGCTTTATCTTTAATCGTCATTGTTTTATGGGGAACACTTTCTGGATCTTTAGTTCCATTTATTTTGAGAAAAATTGGATTTGATCCCGCAACAGCATCCTCGCCTTTCGTCGCAACCTTGGTTGATGTTTCAGGATTGATTATTTATTTTACAATTGCTGCAATTTTACTAAGCGGAAAATTATTATAAAAAAAATCCAACCAATTGGCTGGATTTTTTTATTTTTATTATCGTCCGATATATGTTTTCAAAATCTTAGATCTCGAAGTATGTTTTAAACGGCGAATTGCTTTTTCTTTAATTTGACGAACACGTTCTCTTGTTAAATCAAACGTTTCTCCAATTTCTTCTAACGTCATTGGATGTTGACCGTTTAATCCGAAGTATAAACGAATTAAATCAGCTTCACGAGGCGTTAATGTTTGCAATGCACGTTCAATCTCTACACGTAATGACTCAATCATCAATTGTACATCTGGAGATGGAGATTCACCAATGTTTAATACATCGTATAAGTTAGAATCTTCTCCTTCTACTAATGGTGCATCCATTGAGACGTGACGACCAGAGTTTTTCATCGACTCTTTTACATCACCTTCAGACATATCCAAAACTTCAGAAATTTCTTCTGCAGATGGAGCACGTTCATGTTCTTGCTCTAATAAAGCATAGGCTTTATTAATTTTATTGATCGATCCAATTTTATTTAATGGTAAACGTACAATACGAGATTGCTCTGCTAATGCTTGTAAGATAGATTGACGAATCCACCAAACCGCATAAGAGATAAATTTGAAACCACGCGTTTCGTCAAAACGTTGTGCAGCTTTTATCAAACCTAAGTTTCCTTCATTAATTAAATCTGGTAAACTTAAACCTTGATTTTGATATTGTTTCGCAACAGATACCACGAAACGTAAGTTTGCTTTTGTTAATTTTTCTAAGGCAACACGATCTCCTGCTTTGATACGTTGTGCTAACTCTACTTCCTCCTCCGCTGTAATCAAATCTACTTTACCAATCTCTTGTAAGTATTTATCCAACGACGCAGTTTCACGATTTGTTACCTGCTTTGTAATTTTAAGCTGTCTCATTTAACTAAAACCCTCCTATTATTAATGATTATTATCGATTTCTTTTGGCATTTTATCAACACCACTATATATGTATACGCAGATAACTGAAAAAGGTTACAAAATATTGTAAATTATTTCAGAATTAATATCTTAAAACTTCGTAAATCATTTGAGCAGAGAGTTTCGCTGTCGAGTTATCAACATCAAAAAGCGAATTATATTCAACTAAATCAAATATTTTCACTTTGTTTGAGTTCATTAGAACCTTCAAAATATATTTAACCTGAAAAGGTGTCAAACCATTAATTGTCGTTGCACTTACACCTGGCGCATAAGCTGCATCAAAAACATCCATATCCAACGAAACATAAAGCACATCAAATTGTTGAACAATCGTTTTCAAATCATCTAATACTTTATTCAAATTGAAATGCACTTCATCTGCCAAAATAAAATTAACTCCTATATTTTCAGCACGTTGAAATAATGCTTTCGTATTTCCTAATTCTTGAATACCGATTGGAATATAATTGAACTTCATTTCATTTTCTTCGCAATACTTTGCCATTTCGTAAAAAGGCGTTCCAGAAGTTGATTGCGGATTTGGCGTTCTCAAATCAAAATGCGCATCAAGATTGATAATTCCAATATTTTTGTATGATTTTGCTAAAGCCAAAAAATCACCCAAAGCTGTTTCGTGTCCACCACCAATTACAATCGGAAAATGATTTTGTTGGATAATTTTATCCACTTGATTGATTTGTTCTTCACGTGCAGATTCTAAATTATTATCATCACAATGAATATTTCCAGCATCAAAAATAAAATCAGTTTCGGAAAAATGTAAAGGTAAATTCGCCAAACTTTTTCGAATCAAATCTGGTGAATCTTTCGCACCAATTCTACCCTTATTCCGTTTAACACCTTCTTCCGAACAAAATCCTAACAGTACTTTTGGTTGAACAGATGATGATTCAAATTTATCATAATCAGAAATTACTTGATGAATTCTTAAACCTAATTCTCCATCTTCAGAATCAATTCTTCCTGTCCAATTTTCTTGATTAAATGGTGTTTTTTGCATGATTAATAAAATTTAGGTAACGACAAATTATATTTTACAGTAACAATACGAATTGCGGCAATAATAGCTCCCGAAACAATAAAATTGATATTACGATCTAATCCAAAACTTTCAAAAATTAAATACATTACACCTCCTGCGACACATGCCATTGCATAAATTTCTTTCACAAAAACTGTAGGCGTTCTATTCATCAAAACATCTCTTAACATTCCTCCCATTACAGCGGTCATCATTCCCATCATCACAGAAATAAAATCATTTGCGCCCAAAGAATGCGCTTTTTCCAAACCTACAATTGTAAATAAAGCAATTCCCAATGTATCGAAAAGCATTAATGTTATTCTTAATCGTGAAAAATATTTAAAAAATAATCCTGCCAACAAAATTCCAGCAAAAACTGCGTAAATGACATTCATATCATTTATCCAAACTAACGGATAACTGTTAAGAAATAGATCGCGTAAAGTTCCACCACCAACAGCCGTTATAAAAGCAAAACAAGCAATTCCGAACCAATCATGTTTTTGTCTTTCATCTCCAGCTAAAGCACCAGAAATAGCAAACACAACCGTCCCAAATAATTCAAAAATGTATTGAATTTCCATCTATAAAAAATTAGTTCGCTAAGATACGAATCTATAAATTAATGGCTTTTGAATTTCGGTAATGATAAGTTATACTTAATTGCAGTCAAACGAATTGCGACAATTACAGCCCCCGAAATAAAGAAATTGATGTTACGATCAAGTCCCAATTTCCATAAAATCATATAAATAACTGCACCACAAAGACATGCAAACGCATAAATTTCTTTCTTGAAAATAATAGGAACTTCGTTCAACATCATATCGCGAATAATGGATCCAAAAACCGCCGTAAACATTCCCATTACAGGTGCAATTACAGGATGAATTCCAAGATTTAGAGCTTTTTCTAAACCAACAATCGTAAACAAAGCAATTCCTAACGTATCAAAAAGCATAAATGTTTTACGAAGTTTCAACAGAGGTGTATAGAAAATTGCCGCTAAAATAACACCAATCCCTACCGCATAAATAAGATTAACATCCTTTATCCACATAATTTCAACGGAAAGTAAAATATCACGAATTGTGCCACCTCCAATTGAAGTTAGGAAAGCAATAAAGGTTACACCAAACCAATCGTTACCAGATTTTTCATCTGCTGCTAAAGCGCCCGAAATTCCAAAAAAAAGTGTACCAAATAATTCGAAAAAATATTGAATCTCCATTTCTATTGTATTAAATCATATTGTGTTGTGCTCTGTCAAAAATAAACACTTTTCTTTTTTAACGATGTTTAAATATACAATCGAAAATAAAAAAAGACCAACACATTTGTTAGTCTTTTTGTTAATATTAATAATAATTTGTTTTTTCTAATTGCTTTTCATCAATCGGATCTTCATCCAAATAGCGTTCTAAACTATCATCCAACTCTTTCATCCAAGGTGTGTGATGTTTTTCTGCTTTCGTTTCGTCCATAACTGAGGTATAGGTTTTATCTCGATAAGTTAAAATATTTTCTTCTTTATCTTTTAACCAAGATTTGAACATATTAGCAACTTTATCCAAATCGAACATAGGATAATCAGTTAAATGAATTAAATCCTTCAAATAATCAGTTTGAAAATCAACATGATCATCAGCAGAAATCGATTGTTTTTCATAATCAACCCATTTCTGAATATCTTTTTGAATTTCTTCTTTTGAAGGTAAATTAATTCGTCCTAAAATATAATCACGTGCAAACCATGCTTGCGCATCAAACATATTAAATGTGTAATATTGATCCTGCATTCCCAAAAATAACAATTGAGCATTAACATCTGATATTACACCTTTATACATTCCTTCTGGATACAAACAGTTTTTTGTTTTTAAACGGAAATTATCTGGTAAAAACGGAAATTTGTGTTGATAACCTGTACACATAATTACTGCATCAAACTCTTTTGATGTTCCGTCTTTGAAAAATGCTTTCTTATCTTCAAAATGTGTCACTAAAGGCAATTCTTTTATCCCTTCGGGCCATTTACAATCAATCGGGTTTGTACGATAAGAAATTATGACCGATTTAGTTCCGTGTTTATAGCATTGTACCGCAATATCTTCTGCCGAATAACTACTACCAATCAATAAAATTTCTTTGCCTCTAAATGGATCAGCTCCGCGAAAATCATGCGCATGCATTACATTTCCTGTATAATTCTCGATACCTTTAAAATAAGGCATATTTGGTGTAGAAAAATGTCCAGTTCCGACAATTAAATAATCGAAATATTCTTCGAAAGTTTCATTTTTCTTTAAATCATCAAAAACAACGCGAAACTGTTTTTTATCCTCTACATAATCTACCCACCTTGCAACGGTATTAAACTGAATGTACTTTCGCGCATTACTTTGTTTAATTCTCCCTTCTATATAATCGAATAATACTTCTCTAGGTGGATAAGAAGATATTGTTTGACCAAAGTGTTCAGAAAATGTATAATCTGCAAATTCTAAGCATTCTTTTGGTCCATTCGACCATAAATATTTATACATACTGCCATGCAATGGCTCTCCGTATTTACCTACTCCTGTACGCCAAGTGTAGTTCCACATTCCTCCCCAGTTTTCTTGCTTCTCAAAACATTTAATTTCTGGAATTTTGTTACCTTTCTTTTCTTCTGACTCAAATGCTCTTAACATCGCCAAACCACTTGGTCCAGCCCCGATAATGCCTACTTTTAAACTCATGAATTGTTTTTAATTAAACTTATATGAACTACTCAACTATCATTGATAGTAATTGATTTTTATGTCTGAAACGACCTGATATAGAAACTAACTTCTATAAAAACTGTGTAAAACAGAATAGAATGAGTAATCTAATGATTACAACATATAAAGAGATAGAAAACCTCTTGCTGAATAAATAAAATTTTATTCAAAATTAAATTATTCTTCAATGTACTAAAATTATAGCAGATGGACAAATATTAATAAAACATAATGATAAGCGTAATTATTATGGCGTTCCCTTCGGTCGGGGTATCCGTTGCAATCTTTTGTATAAGAAGATTAGAAGTGATTACAGAAAAACCAATTCCTCCAAAAGGATTTCCACTACTATCCCTAACGCGGGTTTTTAAGTTCTGAGTTTTGAGTAATAAGTTATAAGACATAAGATTTAAGACTGCCAATAAAAATCTAAGCAAACTAGGAGTGTTATCGAGTTCTGAGTTAATTTTAAAAAGGAAGCTTCCTTTTTATCAAGAAGAAGCTCCTCGTTGAATAATTAGAAGCCTCTTGTTTTATAGAACATAGTCTGGAGATGCGTAAAGCTTAAAACGTTCAGCCTAAAGCGCGACGTATACCCACAAAAAAAGCCTCAAGTTGTTTACTTGAGGCTTTTAATAAAAACTGGCGACGACCTACTCTCCCGTAAGTAACAGTACCATCGGCGCAGGCAGGCTTAACTTCTCTGTTCGGAATGGGAAGAGGTGAGCCCTGCAGCTATAGTCACCCTAATATTTTTGTATAGGTCTTAGTTCCTATTATATCTTGACATTATTACTATACAATCTGGTATTACTTTCTTAATCCAAATAAGATTAACTAACCTTCTCTATGACGATTAAATCAATCTTAGTATTTAATCTTTTTTATTTTTGATATTACTATCATTAGCTTTGATTCGT
>NZ_DDBA01000041.1:3051-3612 GCF_002333005.1 Empedobacter sp. UBA2044 | reverse complement strand
GACTTCTGCGCCGTTAGAATGCTCCCCTACCAGTAGTACTAATGTACTAATCCATAGCTTCGGTAATATGCTTATGCCCGATTATTATCCATGCCGGATCGCTCGACTAGTGAGCTGTTACGCACTCGTTAAATGAATAGCTGCTTCCAAGCTAACATCCTAGCTGTCTATGCAATCCAACCGCGTTTTTTCAACTTAGCATATATTTGGGGACCTTAGCTGATGGTCTGGGTTCTTTCCCTCTCGGACATGGACCTTAGCACCCATGCCCTCACTGCCTAGAAACATATATTAGCATTCGGAGTTTGTCAGGAATTGGTAGGCGGTGAAGCCCCCGCATCCAATCAGTAGCTCTACCTCTAATATACTTTACTAAACGCTGCACCTAAATGCATTTCGGGGAGTACGAGCTATTTCCCAGTTTGATTGGCCTTTCACCCCTACCCACAGGTCATCCGAAGACTTTTCAACGTCAACCGGTTCGGTCCTCCACTTTGTGTTACCAAAGCTTCAACCTGCCCATGGGTAGATCACAAGGTTTCGCGTCTAATACTACTGACT
>NZ_DDBA01000041.1:2022-2816 GCF_002333005.1 Empedobacter sp. UBA2044 | reverse complement strand
CGACCGCTTGTAGGCGTACGGTTTCAGGTTCTATTTCAACTTTCTATTCGAAATGCTTTTCACCTTTCCTTCACAGTACTAGTTCACTATCGGTCTTTGAGGAGTATTTAGCCTTGGAAGATGGTCCTCCCATATTCGGACAGAATTTCTCGTGTTCCGCCTTACTCGTTATCAACTTAATAAAAATTTCATTTACGGGACTATCACCCTCTACGGTTAACCTTTCCAGGTTATTCTATTATCCTTATTAAGTCTTTAGGGCTAATCCGCGTTCGCTCGCCACTACTTACGGAATCTCAATTGATTTCTTTTCCTATTGGTACTTAGATGTTTCAGTTCCCAACGTTCGCTCCCATTGCTGGGTGACATGCCTTCAACATGCCGGGTTGTCCCATTCGGAAATCTACGGATTAATGCGTATGTGCCGCTCCCCGTAGCTTATCGCAGCTTATCACGTCCTTCATCGCCTCTCAAAGCCTAGGCATCCGCCGTACGCCCTTTGTAACTTTTTTCTCGATTTAACCGTCATATTATTGAGCGGTTATGTTAATCTTACTCGTTTTCTTGATTAATTGTATACCTTTATAAAACTTTGATTTATTTCTAAATCTGTTTGTTTTTGATTGTATGCGATTATAAATAAATTATAATCTGTTTCTAATAATGTCAATGAACTCTTCTGCTTTAGACGAATTTCGAAATTCGTTTATCGCTTCGTGGAGAATATCGGAGTCGAACCGATGACCTCTTGCGTGCAAGGCAAGCGCTCTAGCCAGCTGAGCTAATCCCCCTCT
>NZ_DDBA01000041.1:0-1834 GCF_002333005.1 Empedobacter sp. UBA2044 | reverse complement strand
AGTAGTCTCAGGCAGACTCGAACTGCCGACCTCTACATTATCAGTGTAGCGCTCTAACCAGCTGAGCTATGAGACTCTTTAATACTCTTAAAGAGTGGTCTTTTGTTAGTTGTAAGTCTTAAGTTATAAGTAATAAGTTTTTATTCCTTAATCTTTTACTTTATCTTAACCTCTATCTCTAACTATATATTAAATACTACAGAATAAAAAGCCGAATCAAAATCAATCTTCTTACAATAGAAGAAAATTCGTCGTTCTCTAAATATGAGATGTTCCAGCCGCACCTTCCGGTACGGCTACCTTGTTACGACTTAGCCCTAGTTACCAGTTTTACCCTAGGCAGCTCCTATTACGGTCACCGACTTCAGGTACCCCCAGCTTCCATGGCTTGACGGGCGGTGTGTACAAGGCCCGGGAACGTATTCACCGCATCATGGCTGATATGCGATTACTAGCGATTCCAGCTTCATAGAGTCGAGTTGCAGACTCCAATCCGAACTGAGATAAGTTTTTGAGATTCGCATCTTGTTGCCAAGTAGCTGCCCTCTGTACTTACCATTGTAGCACGTGTGTAGCCCAAGACGTAAGGGCCGTGATGACTTGACGTCGTCCCCACCTTCCTCGCGGTTTGCACCGGCAGTCTCATTAGAGTCCCCGTCTTTAAACGCTGGCAACTAATGATAGGGGTTGCGCTCGTTGCAGGACTTAACCTAACACCTCACGGCACGAGCTGACGACAGCCATGCAGCACCTTGCATTCTGTCCGAAGAAAAAACTATTTCTAGTTCTGTCAAATTGCATTTAAGCCTTGGTAAGGTTCCTCGCGTATCATCGAATTAAACCACATGCTCCACCGCTTGTGCGGGCCCCCGTCAATTCCTTTGAGTTTCATTCTTGCGAACGTACTCCCCAGGTGGGATACTTATAACTTTCGCTTAGCCACTGAATCCGAAAACCCAACAGCAAGTATCCATCGTTTACGGCGTGGACTACCAGGGTATCTAATCCTGTTCGCTCCCCACGCTTTCGTCCATCAGCGTCAGTTAATGTTTAGTCACCTGCCTTCGCAATTGGTGTTCTGCGTAATATCTAAGCATTTCACCGCTACACTACACATTCCAGCAACTTCAACATCACTCAAGACTAACAGTATCAATGGCAGTTTCATAGTTAAGCTATGAGATTTCACCACTGACTGATTAATCCGCCTACGGACCCTTTAAACCCAATAAATCCGGATAACGCTTGCACCCTCCGTATTACCGCGGCTGCTGGCACGGAGTTAGCCGGTGCTTATTCTTCTGGTACCTTCAGCTACTTACACGTAAGTAGGTTTATCCCCAGATAAAAGTAGTTTACAACCCATAAGGCCGTCATCCTACACGCGGGATGGCTGGATCAGGCTTCCACCCATTGTCCAATATTCCTCACTGCTGCCTCCCGTAGGAGTCTGGTCCGTGTCTCAGTACCAGTGTGGGGGTTCACCCTCTCAGGCCCCCTAAAGATCATCGTCTTGGTGAGCCGTTACCTCACCAACTAACTAATCTTACGCATGCCTATCCTACTGCGATAAATCTTTCAAAATCTAATGATGCCATTAAATCTGTTATAAAGTATTAATCCTCCTTTCGAAGGGCTATCCTTTTCAGTAGGGCAAGTTGCATACGCGTTACGCACCCGTGCGCCGGTCTCTAGTTCCCGAAAGAACTATACCCCTCGGCTTGCATGTGTTAAGCCTCCCGCTAGCGTTCATCCTGAGCCAGGATCAAACTCTCCATTGTAATTTTTCTTTTGGTATTGCTACCTATGTTTTTACAACTTCGAATTTCCTATA
>NZ_DDBA01000049.1:0-24196 GCF_002333005.1 Empedobacter sp. UBA2044 | reverse complement strand
CTTTTTGGGGGCAGTGTATTTCTCGAGGTTTTAAATTTATAAAGAAATGTTGTGTTGGATTAGATTCCGTCAACAATTGCATTTAATGTTGCAGATGGACGCATTGCAGCAGTTGTTTTAGCAAAATCTGCTTTGTAGTAACCACCAATATCTTGAGGTTTACCTTGCGCTCCGATTAACTCTTCGTTAATTTTTGCTTCGTTTTCTTCCATAGCTTTTGCAACAGGAGCAAATTTAGCAGCTAAATCAGCATCTTTTGTTTGATTTGCTAACGCTTCTGCCCAGTACATAGCTAAATAGAAATGAGAACCACGGTTATCGATAGTTCCTAATTTACGACCTGGAGATTTGTCAGTTGCTAAAAATTTAGCATTTGCTTCATCTAAAGCATCAGCTAAAGTTTGAGCTTTTGCATTTCCTTGTGTTTGAGAAAGGTGCTCTAAAGAAGCTTGTAATGCTAAGAACTCACCTAAAGAATCCCAACGTAAGTAACCTTCTTCTACGAATTGTTCGATGTGTTTTGGAGCAGATCCTCCCGCACCAGTTTCGAATAATCCACCTCCGTTCATTAATGGAACGATAGATAACATTTTAGCAGAAGTTCCTAATTCTAAAATTGGGAATAAATCTGTTAAGTAGTCACGTAAAACGTTACCAGAAACAGAAATAGTATCTTTTCCTTCTCTTGCACGGCTTAAAGTTTCTTTCATCGCGTCTTTAACGTCCATGATACGAATATCTAAACCTGTTGTATCGTGATCAGCTAAGTATTTTTCAACTTTTTTGATGATTTGTTGATCGTGAGCTCTTCCTTTATCTAACCAGAAAATTGCTGGAGTATCAGATAAACGAGATCTGTTAACCGCTAATTTAACCCAGTCTTGAATAGGAGCGTCTTTCGTTTGAGACATTCTGAAAATATCAGAAGTTTCAACTTTTTGCTCTAATAATGTGTTTCCGTTTGCGTCTTCAACTTTGATTGTTCCGTTTGCAGGAGCTTGGAAAGTTTTGTCGTGAGAACCATATTCTTCCGCTTTTTGAGCCATTAATCCAACATTAGGAACAGAACCCATTGTTGTAGGATCTAACGCTCCATTTGCTTTCATATCGTCTACAACAGCTTCGTAGAAACCAGCATAAGAACGGTCTGGGATGATCGCTACAGTATCTTCTTCAGCGCCATCTTTGTTCCACATTTTACCTCCGTTTCTTACCAATGCAGCCATAGAAGCATCAACAATAATATCAGAAGGAACGTGGAAGTTAGTAATTCCTTTATCAGAATTCACCATTGCTACACGTGGTCCGTTTGCTAAATCAGCTTCAATTGCAGCTTTGATTTCTGCTTCTTGTGCATGACCTTTGATTTTTTCGAATAAATCAGCTAAACCGTTGTTTGGATTAATATCTAATGCTTTGAAAGTATCAGCATATTTTACAAAAACATCTTTGAAGAAAGTTTCAACGATTGCTCCAAAAATAACAGGATCAGAAACTTTCATCATTGTTGCTTTTAAGTGAGCAGACAATAATACGTTTTTATCTTTTGCTTCTTGAATCGCTTCTTGAACAAATGATTTTAAAGAGTTTAAGTTCATTACAGAAGAATCAATTACTTCTCCAGCTTTTAGAGGCGCGGCTGATTTTAATTCTTGTACAGAACCATCTTCTCCGTAAAATTTGATTGTATATTCAGTTGCGTTTTCTAACGTAGTAGAATTTTCAGTACCGTAGAAATCACCAGATTTCATGTAAGCAACTTCTGTTTTGCTATCTGTAGCCCAAGCTCCCATTTTGTGAGGATTTGCTTTTGCATAGTTTTTAACAGCTTTAGGCGCACGACGGTCAGAGTTTCCTTCACGTAAAACTGGGTTTACAGCAGAACCTAAAACTTTTCCGTATCTAGCTTTGATTGCTTTTTCATCTTCATTTTTTGGTTCAGCTGGATAATTTGGTACAGCAAAACCTTTCGCTTGCAATTCTGCAATCGCTTCGTCTAATTGAGGAACAGAAGCCGAAATATTAGGTAACTTAATGATATTTGCTTCCGGAGTAGTCGCCAAAGCTCCTAATTCTGCTAAAGCATCAGGAATTCTTTGTTCTTCTTTTAAGAATTCTGGGAAGTTAGCTAAAATACGTCCAGCTAAAGAAATATCTGGAACTTCGATGGTAATATCAGCTGTTTTCGTGAATCCTTGTACGATTGGCAAAAATGAGTGAGTTGCCAACATCGGAGCTTCATCCGTAAGTGTGTAATGAATTTTTGACATTATGTTTTAAATTTTTTTGAGACTATTTTAATAATAGTCAATTAAAAATACATTTTTTCAATTTTGAATGCAGAAACTGCAAACTTTGCAAATATACAATATTTAGCAGATTAAGTTGACCATAAATCAATCATTTACACTAATTTTAGTATAATTTTTAACATGATTTTTGATAGGTCGTCAAGTTGATAATTTATTGAAACAAAATTGTTCAAGTTGATAATTTTTGACTGTTTTTTTTTTCAACTTCATGTATAATTTCACTTTTGAAAGAGCTGTCTATTTAATTCTTTTAAGAAACCAATTTTTATACACTTAGTTTCTTTCTTAATTTTGCATAAAAACAATTCTTTTGAAACAAAATCTAGCGACAATCGCATTTTATAATGTCGAAAATTTTTATTCTAAATCTTCAGACAAATCTTTTTTGCCCAGTAATTTTATCAAATGGAAAGATAATCGTTACGATACAAAGGTGAATAAGATTGCATTTTGCATCTCTAAAATTGGCAAATTAGAAACAAATGAATTACCATGTTTGGTTGGTTTGGCTGAGGTTGAAAATGAAGAGGTTTTGCAAGATTTGATTCAAAATGATTTTTTGAAAGATGGCGATTATAAAACACTTTTATATAAATCATTAGACGAAAGAAAAATAAATGTTGGATTAATTTATCGTCAACAATTTTTTGAAGTTATAGAAAGCGAACCAATTAGATTTATCTTTAAAGATCAGTATGATACAAAATCTTATACACGAGATATTTTGTATGTAAAAGGAATTTTAGTTGGCGAAATTATTCATCTTTTTATTGTTCATTTACCTTCTAAAATTGATAAAGAAGTCAATCAATTAAAACGTCAACATATTTTTAAAACGATTCGAAAAAGAATTAACGATTTGTTAACCGAAAATTATTCGGCAAAAATTGTTGTGATGGGAGATTTTAATGATGCTCCAACAAATTCTGACTTAATTGATGAATTGGATACACGTTCTAAACAAGAAGAGATAAACAGAAACGAATTATTCAATCCAATGGTCAGTCTACAATCCTATAAAAGAGGTTCGATGATTTTTAAAAAACAATGGATGTTGTTTGATCAACAGCTTTTTTCGAAAGGATTTTTTACTTCTCACACAAATTTAGAATATATAAAAACAGATATTTTTGATGCTGATTTTTTGAAGAATACAGGCGGAAAATCTACAGGTTTGCCATTCAGAACTTTTGTTGGCGGAAAATATTTCGGTGGATATAGCGACCATTTTCCCGTTTATACCATTTTAAAATATTAAATTTGTAGCGGTATAATTTTAAGAATAGGTGAGAATCCACGAAAATGGTCAGGTTGAGATTGACGGAATCGATAAGTTGATTCTGAATGCCTTTATGGACAATGCTAATATACCTGTTTCGCAATTAGCAAAAGAATTAGGTATATCAAATACGGCTGTTCATCAACGTATCAAGAAATTAGAAGCTTCTGGAGTGATTGATTCGACAAAAGTAATTGTAAATCCTTCAATTTTAGGTTATTCAACGATGTCATTTGTTGGTGTTTTTATGGACAAACCTTCTTCTTATAAATTAGTTGTGAAAGCTTTGGAAGAGATTCCAGAAGTAGTGGAAGCTCATTTTACAACGGGAAATTACGGGATTTTCCTTAAAATTTTGAGTCGTGATAATCTACATTTAATGAATGTGTTGAACAAAAAAATTCAGCAAATTGATGGCGTTACACGTACAGAAACTATAATTTCGTTGGAGCAACCAATAGATAGACAAATAAAACTTTAATATACAAAGATGAATATTAATCAATATTTAGACTCGACGTATCTTAAAACACCTGAACAAGCAGGTATTTCGAATTCTGATACATTAGAGATGGTGCATAAGTTAGCACAAGAAGCTATTGATAATGATATCTATGCAGTAATGATTCGTCCTGATTATGTAAGATCAGTTCGTGAATTATTAGATGAGAAAAAATCGAATGTTGTTTTGGGAACTGTAATTGGTTTTCCTGAAGGGACTTACGATTTGAATGAAAAGTTGAGAGAAGCGCAAAAAGCAATTGCTGATGGAGCCGATGAATTAGATTTTGTAGTAAACTACGAAGCGTTCAAAAAAGGTGATAGTGATAAAGTAAAAGAAGAAGTAGAAGCTGCAACATTAGTCGCATTGCGTGAAGGTAAAGTTGTAAAATGGATTATCGAAACTGCTGCTTTAACAGATGAACAGATTGTTGGTATAACACAATTAATTCGTGATACTGTTTTAGAAAAAGCAGGTGAAGAAAAAGCATCAAAAGTTTTTGTAAAATCTTCTACAGGTTTTTATAAAACTGAAAATGGAGAACCAAATGGAGCAAATGAGCATGTTATTAAATTGATGCTTGAAAATTCAGGTTCGCTTCCAGTGAAAGCTTCTGGCGGAGTTCGCACAACAGAAGAAGCTGAAAAAATGATCGCTTTAGGCGTGAAAAGAATTGGAACATCGTCTGCATTGGCGATTGTAAAAGGAGAGCAAGGAGCAAAAGGTTATTAGAAAATTTCTACATTAATACATTTAAAAGTCTCAATATTTATTGAGACTTTTTTTTATTCATTAAAAATAAGCTTTCTTTTTTAGTTAATTTTTTAAAATACTTAAATAGCATATTGTATTTTATTATTTTTGGAGCACTAAAATTATAACTTGATTTATATCAAGTGATTTGATTAAAAATGGTGTAATTTTTGTATAGAAAACATTGATAAAATAGTATAGATGTATGTTGTTCAATAATCGAAATGTTTATAATAAGTTGATTTTTGATGTAGGTATAACTGCATTTGAATTGAATGATATCGTACAAATAGAGAAATTGAGAAAAGAGTTATCCGTTGATGAGTATTTTGGAATAATCTGGTCTGGTTCTAAAAAATTTGTTCATAAAATAAATGGAAAAGAATATTCGATTCCTAAAAACCATTTTCTTTTTATAGCTCCCAATATCTCTCAAGAATTTGTGAAACAAACTACTCGTACTGATGCTTATTATATTGTTTTTAAACAAGAATTTTATTCAAAATCTATCGAAGAAAACTTGAAGTTAGAAAATTCTACACTTTTTTCGCGAGATATTATAAATATTGTTGAGAATACAATTTGTTCTGCTCCAATTTTTGAGGCTAATTATTTGCAATATTTCTTTACTGCATTCGAAAATGAATTAGATATGAAGCTTGCTCATAATCTTTTGGAACGTATTATTATCAATGGTCAAATGGAAACATTTGATATGCAAAGCCAATTTATACAAGATGATTTTGATGTAGAACTTGCGACAAAATTCAAAAAACTTTTGCAAGAAAATGTCAAGGAAAATAAACAAGTATCTTTTTACAGTGATAAACTTTTTATTACAAAAAGAAGGTTAGATAAAGCAACTCAAATCGTTTTTGGAAAAACAGCAAAAGAAATGATTGTTGAAGAATTGATGAAAAATGCAAAGATTTTATTAGTCAACTCAAAAATGTCAATAAAAGACATTGCGCTGGAACTCAATTTCCTTCAAGAAACCAATTTTACTGCGTTTTTCAAGAAAAACACGGGGATTTCTCCGACTAAATTCAGACAAAGTACTCCGAATTAAATAGTTAGAATTGTCGTTTTTCATCATCTTTTGGTATGATTTAATCTTTTAAGAACACAAAATAACTTCTACATTTGCATCGCATTTGAGAATAACCAATCTTAAATATATAAACTACCAGTTTATTTAACAAATATTTTTTAATAAATTTTTAACAAATTTTAAAATGATGAAAAAATTAGCATTTTTTTTAACAATTTTCTGTGGATTAGTTTCTGGAACAGCTTTCGCTCAAGATCCGACTACGACTGGGCCTGGGCCTAAAACAGCAACAGCAACATTAAACGTAAAACTACACCCAATTCAAACAATTGTTATTGAAAGTAATGAAGTAGACTTAGAGTATAAAACAAAAGATGATTATTCTAATGGTGTTACAAAAACTATGAACGACCACTTAATTGTATATAGTACTGGTGGTTTTGCTGTAAAAGTAAAATCTGAGAATGAAAATTTAGTTAGAGAAGTAGGTGAAGGTGAAATCCCTGTAAATACAATTAACTTAGTAGCAACTTTAGGTTCAGAGAATAAATCAGGATCAACTTTCACAAAAGTTACATTAGAAAAATCAGACAAAAACTTGATTTCTAGTGAAGTTGGTGGTACAAATTTAAAATTTAACGTTGCGTATAGTGGAACAGGAGGAGACGCTTATGTTAACAAATATAACAATGTTGAGAATCCTACCGTGTATACAACTACTGTAACTTATACAATAGAAGCACAATAATATAAAAAATAGGAAGTGATGTTGAAAAATATCACTTCTGTTTTTGCTTATGAAAGTTCTTCGTTTTTTAACAATCGTTTCTTTTTTAGCATTAATCGTTTCAACTAAGATTAGTGCACAATCAGGTATTACTGTAAGTCCACCAAGGACTTATTTTGCGTTAAATCCTGGTGAGTCTGAGCGTAAAAAGATTATGGTAACCAATGTAAGTGATGTACATACATTAGAGTTGTCTGTTTCTTTTAATGATTGGAAGTATGATGAGTTTGGAGGTAATGTAGTCTCTGAACCTAATACTTTACCAACAAGTAATGCAAACTGGATCACAGTTTTACCAAGTAATACATTTACACTTTTGCCAAGAGAATCGAAAGAAATAGAAGTTCTGATGCAAGTTCCAGAAAAGATAAATACAGAGAGTGTGCATACAGCAATGATGTACATCACGCAAACAAATCCGATTGCTGGACAAAATAAAAGTGGAGAAAATATTATATTCTCGATTCGTACAGGTATCAAAATTTATCAACGATTAAATATTGCACGTGATACAAATGTAGAGTTTACAAATTTTGTTTACGATAAAACTGAAAATCGTTTGGTGCTTAATATTTCCAATGAAGGAAATGTTTGGAGCGAAGGAACGATTACAAATGAAATCATTAATCAAGAAAATGGTCAACAAACAAAATTGCAAGATGCAGTTTTCTATAGTTTACCCAATGATAAAAGAATTGTATATATACCATTGCCAAAGGATTTGCCAAAAGGCTCGTATATTGTTACCTCAACTTTAAGTTTTGAGAAAGATGATCAATTGAAAATTGCTGAATTGACGTTCTCAAATGATAAATAGTAACTTGTTTCAGAAAATAGTTTCAACCATAACATTATTGTTGACAATGGCAGTTTCTGCTCAGTTTACGTTAAATGCTCATAATAAAGGTTGGGTGCAAGTAAATGGAAGTAGTGGAGTTACAGTGTCTAATGTTGTGGCTGTACAAATGCATATGACTGGTGCATTAAATTATAAAAATTGGTCTTTAGTTGCGCGTGTTGTTTCGCCTATTGTCAATTCTCAGAAAAAAGAATTTCCTGTCGAAAAACTGAAGCTAAAATTTAATAATTATACAACTTCTCAATATTATTCAGAGAATTATCCTACAATAAATCAATTAGGAGTTATTCAGAATAATATCGCGATGAGTTTTTCACCAAAATATTTTATCAGAAGTTCACCTTTAACAATTGCAACACCAGCAGGAAAATATGGTGCAATTGTACTGAATTATGATATTGTGATTGATGCAGGAGCATATCTAAATCCTCTAAAATCATGGAACAATTATCCAATTCAATTCGAGTTTTCTTTATTGAATGAATTTGGAACAGTGATTGGAAAAAGTCTTTTTTCGATTGAAATGCAAATTAGTCCAAACGGAAATTATGAACCAGTTCCGACGCTTTCTATTGCGGTCGATGGTTCTGCTGTAAATGGAGAATTGGTTTTCAATACGATACAAGATTATAAAAATGGTGTGAAGAAAGAATATCAAAATGGCTTAATTGTTTCTTCTGATACAGCTTACGATATTCAAGTTTCGTCGATTAATCAATATTTACAATCAAGTGATGCGCAGAATTTGGAATTAAATTCAATCAATGTTCAGATAAAAGACATCGAAACAAATAATCTTTCTAAGGTTATAAAACTTTCGAATTACAATCAATCATTGATGACGAATAGTTCTAAAACAGCTTCAAAAAAGTATAATATTATTTATTATACAACTCCGTCGGATAATAAAATTTTGAATAGCAAACCTGGGAATTATTCAACTTCTTTGTTGTACACGATTACACCTTTGTAAAACAATATGTTCTTTTCAATCAATTATTTTCGGAGCGTATTTTTTATTCTGCTTATGCTTGTTAGCGGACAAAATTTGCGTGCTCAAACAATAAATAACGGATTGAAATTTAGTACAATAAAAGAAGTTAAATTAGAAGATAGCAACAACTTTTCTGTTATTCTTCAATTAGAAAATACAACCAATGATACGATAAATGCTCGTCTGGCACTTAAAATCCCTTCGGCTATAAGATCGTATTCGCAAGATAATCTTCAAATAAAAATCAATCCAAACAAGAAGGCTTTTATTCCTATGCAATTTACGGTGAGTAAATCGCAAATGGCTGGGAAATTAGATTTAGAATTCAATATTATTGATTTTTTAAGTAAAAAAGAAATAGGAAAATCTGTTACTTCAGTTGTTGTTTTGCAAAAGAGAAACATCAAAATTTTTCCTGTCCAGAGTAATATTTTTTACCGTCAAGAAGGAGATTCTATTCATTATGAATTAAAAGTAATGAATATGGGAAATCAAGCCGAAGAAATTTTGTTAACCAATGTACTTCCTGATTTCAGAGGAAGTTATACTTATAATAACAAACGACTTATAGTTGAAGCTTTTCAAGAAAAAATTGTTCGATTTTCTAAATATGTCGACCGAGATATGATGAAAATTGAAAGTTTTCAGGCAAATGTTTCGGGTTATACAACGACCAAAGATTTTGCAGGAAATGTGTTTTTTACGATACAGAATGCAAGTTCCAATCGTGTGTATATAGATCCAACAATGCTAAATCAGAATTGGACCAATTTTTCTTCAAATTATGTTCGATTAACTGCTCGCGATATTAATTCTGCTAATGCGAATTATAACTTAATGGCTCATCAAGAATTTTCGGTTGGGTTGAATGAATTTGCATATAATATTAATGGTACAACTTGGAATAAGAATCAAGACATGGTTTTGACAGATTCTTGGGTGAAATATCAACGCAAAGACAAAGGAATTTTAATCGGATCAATCAATAATAACGATTTTGATATTCCAGTTAACGGACGAGGAGTGATGTTGTTTAATAATTATGATAAGAATGATAACCGAATTGTAGTCGGAACGGTCGAAAAAAATTATAATTTATTAGATGATTTGACGAACGATGTTTTCAAGAATAGCAACACAACTTTTGCGAATGGACGATTTTTAATAAAAGATAAAAACGAATTAGAAACAACAGCTTTGTTTGATAGAACTTATTCTACAACGAACTTTATTTTGACAAATGGTTACAAATGGGTTACACCAAATAAGTGGAATCATTCAGTGAAATTTGGGTATGGTTTATCAAAATTTAAAGAGACGAACAATGTCGAAAACTCGATGTCGATTTCTGCAAATGTTTCTGGAACAATTGGTAAATTTAATTTTTATAGTTCCAATTATTACAGCTCAGGATATTATCCGGGGACGAGACGTGGAGCATTGTATCTTAATCAGCGTTTTCAACGAACGTTTTCTAAATTTTCGTTGTGGTCTTCGTTAACGGTTACCAATAACAATCCGAAATCTATCGATCCATATTTGATGAATTATACACAAGCGAATGAGTCGAAAGCGTTACGTTTTGAGACGGGTATATCATTCAAATTGGCAAGTCATTTTAATGTTTCGATTTCTCCTAAATTGAATATAGAAAAATCAAATATTCTGAATTATGAGACGTTTAAGTATATGCCGATGGACTTTAAATCAGTTTATTTGAACGGAACATTTACGTGGTTGTCTAATTCTCGTGTGCATCAGTTGGTGTTGAATGCTTTGGGAGGATTTTCTGAACTAAAAGAATTGAGAAATGCTGATCCAATTGTTTATGGACAATTAACGTGGAGTGTTAAAAACTTTCAGTTAAACTCAATTTATCAAAGAGGAAGTATGATGATTGCAGAAGTTTATTCGATGAATAATTTAAATCATCAATTAGAACGTTTTACAAATTCGGCGAGTTTTCGTCAAAGCTTTTTTCAAAAAAAATTGAATACAGCAGTTTCTACTTATTATAATATTGACAAAAATTTTGGAAATACTCTAACTTTTGGAGCTTCTTTAGATTATCAACCCATTGATAATTTTATTGTGAGTACACAAGCTAATTTTAGTCATTATGATTCGAAAACTTTTAACAACAAACAAACTTATTTGCAGGTTGGTGTTCAATATAATTTGCCTGCGAAACGCACTGTGACAGATGTAAAAGAAGGAACATTGAATTTGTTTGTGTTTTATGATTACAATGCAAATGGTATTTTTGATGAAGGTGATAAAGTGGCTGATAGTCGTAATGTAAAGATAAATGAAACGAATTTTATTACAGATTTAGAAGGAAATATCAAGTATAAAAAAGTTCCTTATGGTAATTATATAATCAAACTTCCTGGACAAAAATGGTTTGCACAAGATTTCGCGGTTAATATCAATGCGAAAACGACTTCTATTTCTATTCCAATGCAACAAACTGGTATTGTGAGAGGAAAAGTTGAGTATGAATTATCTTCAAATTTGGAGTATCAGGTTTCGGCAAATTTATTCGGATTTACATTGATTTTTAATCACGAAAATGGACAGGTTTTTACAGTTAAAACAAATGATAGAGGTGAATATACAGCTTTTTTACCTGTCGGAAATTATACGTTTCATCTTGTAGAAAATAGTTTACCAGAACATGTTTATGCAAAAACATATTTGAATAAAGTAACGGTAGAAAAGGAACAAAATACAGAATATGAACCGCTTATTTTGAAAATTAAGGAGCGAAAAGTTAACATCAAACGTTTTGGTAATTAATGGATATTTTGATTTACTTTGCATCAAAATAAAACCTAAATGCCACTAACTTTTTGCCATCCAGCAATTGTTCTTGTGCTAAAAAAGCTAAAATCGAATTGGTTTTCGATGACGAGATTAATCATTGGTTCGATGTCGCCAGATTTAGAATATTTCTCTCGAATGGAGATTGTAGCGACGTATATTCATTTGTTTTGAGGCGTTTTGTATTTTGACTTACCAATTGCGCCGATTTATAGTTTTGTTTTTTACTTATTTGTCCGAAATGTTTTAATTCATCATTTACCTTATTTTTAAAAAAAACGATTTGCTCAATTCCTAAATTTCGATTGGATTGATTATTTCAAAAAACATTCTATAATTGTAATTCTATCAATTTTAATACTTGCATATTCACATCTTTTTGGGGATGCTTTCACACACGTATGGGGAAATTTAACGAAATTAATTCCAGCTTTAGAGTAAACGTGGTTTCAAATTCCTTTCAAAAATTTCGAAGTAAAAGGGTATAAATTTCAACAACATTTTAGCACTTTTTTAGGTACGATTTTTATAGCTTTTTGGATTTATAAAATGCCAAAACAAATTCTTCTAAAAACTAAATTTGATTACATTTTTTGGTTAAAAGTAGTTCTATTTACAACTATTATTTCCACAATACGATTAGTTTTCTTCCCAATAGAAATTGCTTTAGGAAATATTATTGCTGTTATCGGAATGAGTATTTTTTTTGAGTTTGATTATTTATGGGTTAATGGAGAAACTATTAATAAAAAAATAAAAGGTTATCAAATAATTGACAACCTTTTATTTTAGAAGTGATTAAAAACTCACTTTATCTTTTATATAATTTCCGTTTTGACAGAATTGTTTCAATTCATTTTCGATGAAAATTTCAATAGCTTCCGCATCTTGCGAAGGATACAATAAATGTACATTTGCGCCAGCATCTAATGTGAAATACAAATGATTTCCTGTTTCACGACGGAACTCCCACAATTTTTCTAAAGCAGCAACTGTATTTGGTTTCATCAAAATAAATGCAGGATTCGACATCATCATCATGGCGTGCAATGTCAAAGCTTCATGTTCTACCAATTCTCCAAACGCTTTGATATCGCCAGATTTTAAAATTGGTAATAAAGCTTTTAAGTTTTCATTTGCTTCCACAAAACGACGTTCTGCATACGGATGTCCATTCATTAAATTGTGACCAACAGTAGAAGAAACCGATTTTTGACCTTCGTGAATCAATAAAATGGTATCATGAAAAGTTTTGAAAACATCATGAATTTCGACATCTGGATATTTTGTTCCAAATAAATCTGAACTACCTTCGATAAAATCATTTTCTCCCCATTCAACCAAACCTTTGTAAACCGAACGACAAGCACTTCCAGAACCTAAACGAGCCAAGAAAGAAGCTTTTTTCTTGGCGTCTTCTTCTGATAAATTTGCGCCAAGAATATTCTCAATTTGAACTAAACATAATGCCATTGCCGACATTCCAGAAGCTGAAGAAGCAATTCCAGAACTATGTGGGAAAGAATTATGTGTGTGAACTTCAAATTTGAATTGATTCAAAAATGGAATGTAAGCCGTAATTCTTTCGAAAAAAGTAATGATTTTTGGAGTAAAACTTTCTTTCAATTCACCTTCTAAATAAACTTCAACTTCGAAAGCATCCGATGTTTTTGGCGAAAATTTTAATTCAGTTTCTGTATAGCTATTGGTTAACGTATAACTAATTGAACTATTGGTTGGAATTTGATTTTTCTTTTTTCCCCAATATTTTACCAACGCAATATTTGATGGACTTTTAGCAGAAACGCTTCCTGATTTTAATTCCGAAGCAGTTGTTGAAAGTGTTGAAATGAATTGTTGTTCCATAAAACAAAAGTAAACTATTTTGTAGAATTCAGCTTTTGAAAGCGTTTATAATGATAATCAATTGCTTCTTTGATTGGAATAAATTCGTATTGAAGCAAATTTTTAACTTTAGAATTGTCGTATTTGGTATAAGTTGTCAACGAATAATAATTCGCTTTTGTCATATATTTTCCACCAAAGATTCGACTAAAAATAGATAGATTTTTAATGATTTTCAAGGTTGAATTCGAAACATTTTTGACTGAACGTTTGCTATTGATCGAAACAAGATCAAATACTTCTCGGTAACTTTTATTTTCAGAAATTACCACAAATTTTTGATTGTAAACTTGTTGATTAATTAATTCTAAAAAAATCTTCACCACATCGCGAACATCAACAAAACCAGTTCCACCAGAAGGTGCATAATCGCTTTTTGACGAATTTTGTTGAAATAAACTTTCGCTTGCACGTTTAGTATCCAATGTTCCGATGATTACACCAGGATTAATAATAATAACTTTAATGCCTTCTTGTGAAGCGCGCCAAACCTCCATTTCTGCTCTAAATTTAGAGATAGAATAAGAAGAATGTGTTAAGCCATTATTCCAACCAGAACGTTCGTCGATCATTTTAGTTGCTGGATTCAAATCGTCCATTGAAGCAATAGAACTGATGAAAAAAAATTCTTTCACGCCAGAATCAATCGCTTCATTTACTAAAGATTCAGTTCCTAAAATATTCGTATTGAAAATTTCTTCTTCTTGACGTTCATCAAATGAAACAAAAGCCGCAGCGTGATAAATTGTCTCGATTCCGTCTAATAAATTCGGAAGTTCAGTTACATCCAACAAATCACCATCAATCCAATGAATAAATTGATAAAATTGCGAAGCATTTTGTTCCGCAAAGAAATTTTGGATGGTTTCTGTGTTCGATGTTTTTCGTTTTAAGGCACGAATAGGTTGTTGCTTTTTTGCCAATTCTACCAACAAATGCGCGCCAACCAAACCTGTTCCTCCCGTTACGAAAATCATACTGAATTATAAATATTTTTTTTTCTTGAACCAAAAGTAAATAAAAATTACCACTAATAACATGACAAGTAAACAAATTGGATAGCCTAATTTGTAATTTAACTCGGGCATGAAATCGAAATTCATTCCATAAATTCCAGCGATAAAGGTTAAGGGTAAGAAAAATGCAGAAAAAACGGTAAGCGTTTGCATGATTTCGTTCGATTTTTGTCCATTTAACGAAAGGTAAATTGTTAACAAACTTTGTACATCATCTACAATTTGCGAATGCAAGTGTAACATTTTTACGTTTTCTTCGTACAAATCCTGTGATGAACTTGTCTTTTTGTTATCTGCGCGATATTCTTTCAGTGCTTCAAGCGTATAATCTAATATTTTTTTGCAAGCTGTAGCTTCTCGTTTGATTTTATATAAGGTAGGAAGTTTAATTTTTCTGAAATCATCCGTAAAAATCAAATGCTCGAGTTGATTAACTTCTTCGTCCATTTGATATGCAGGCTCTTCGTAAGTTTTGATGGTTTCGGAAATAATACGATATAAAATACCTTTGATTAAGATTTTAGAAGAATCAATATTAGCTAAATACTTTTTATGAATTTTGTCAAAAATATCCGTTTCTTTTTGATGAACAGTCACAATAAAATCTGCGCCGATGTAAATACTGATTTTGTGACTAAATTCTCGAACAGTGTTTTTCAACATACGATGTTCTTTATCAAAAAAACGAATTAACAAAAACGAAACTTTTGAATCATCTGATTCATATTTAGGTAAATGTCCAGGCTCCAAACTATCTTCAATCGTTAATTTCTGAAAACAATATTTTGTAGCAATTTCATTCAACTCAACTTTTGTTGGATTTTGTAAGTTTATCCATTTAAATTTTTCGTTCTCGAAAAGTGTTTGCATGTATTCCTTTTATTCAAATTTTAAATAAATATATCAAATAAGTTTTATTTTGGCAGATCATTTATTATCTACTGAAAAATCATAACTTTGTATCTTGTAAAAATTAGATAAAAAATATATTAAAATACTATGAATCCATTAATTGAAGAATTGACTTGGAGAGGATTGGTTCACAATATTATGCCAGGGACAGAAGAACAACTAAATAAAGAAATGACTTCTGGTTATGTAGGTTTCGATCCTACAGCAGATTCTCTTCACGTGGGAAGTTTGGTTCCTATTTTCTTATTGGTTCATTTGCAACGTCACGGTCATCGTCCAATCGCCTTGGTTGGTGGTGCAACTGGTTTTATCGGTGATCCTACTGGTAAAGCTGCAGAGAGAAGTTTGTTAGATGAAGAAACATTAAATAAATATGTAGCTGGAATTAAAGCGCAATTATCTCGTTTCTTAGATTTTGATACGAACAATGGTAACTCAGCTTTATTGGTGAATAACTACGATTGGATGAAAAATTTCTCTTTTATTGATTTTGCTCGTAACGTAGGGAAACATATTACAGTTAACTACATGATGGCGAAAGATTCAGTAAAATCGCGTCTTTCATCAGAGTCTAATGTCGGAATGTCTTTCACAGAATTTACATATCAATTGATTCAAGGATACGATTATTTACACTTGTACAAAGAATTAGGTGCAAAATTACAAATGGGAGGTTCTGATCAATGGGGAAATATTACGACAGGAACAGAATTAATTCGACGTACAGTTCAAGGAGAAGCGTTTGCGTTTACTTGTCCATTAACAACAAAAGCGGACGGAACTAAATTTGGAAAATCAGAAGGTGGGGAAAATATTTGGTTAGATAAAAACCGTACTTCTCCTTATAAATTCTACCAATTTTGGTTGAATCAAGCGGATGCGGATGCTGAACGTTACATCAAAATTTATACGTTTTTAGAAAAAGAAGCGATTGATGATTTAATCGAGCGTCATCGTCAAGAGCCACATTTACGCGAATTACAACGTAAATTAGCAACTGAAATTACAATTTTAGTTCATGGTGTTGAAGAATTACGCAAAGCAGAAAAAGCATCTCAAGTTTTATTCGGAAAATCAACTTCAGAAGATTTGAAAGAATTAGATGGAGATACTTTCTTATCAGTTTTCGAAGGTGTGCCTCAAGCAACTATTGCAAAAACTGATATCGAAGCGGGATTGGATATTGTTACTGCTTTAGCAGAAAAATCAGGCTTCTTAAAATCAAATTCAGAAGCGCGTCGTGAATTAAAAGCAAACGCAATTTCTGTAAACAAAGAAAAAGTAGCGGAAGAATTTGTATTAACAACAGAAAATTTAATTGCTGATAAATATGTTTTATTACAAAAAGGTAAAAAGAATTATTTCATCTTAATTGTTGAATAATTTTTTAGATAAAACATTTCCAAAATAGAAAGCAAGCTGAATTAAGCTTGCTTTTTGTTTTGAAAACTATTTTTTTATCTCAATTCTGAAAGATAATTTTTTATGGCTTCTGAAAGATTTCCGGTTGAATTTTCTAAAACGCGTAAAAAAGCACTTCCTATAATTGCTCCATTTGCGTAATTCCAAGCTTTTTCTACATCAGCCTTTGTCGAAATCCCAAATCCAATTTGATGTGGTTTTGTTAAGCCTAGATTTTTAACATTTGACAAAAAATCTTCATTATAATTAGATTGTGTAGCACCAGTTGTAGCTGAACTCGAAACGATATAAACAAATCCAGAAGTTGCATCATTAATCTCTTTAATGCGTTTTTCTGTTGTTAAAGGTGTAATTAAAAATGTAACTTTTTGATCGTATTTCTCAAATAATTCTTTGTGTTGCGTCAAGTAAATTTCGTACGGCATATCAGGTAAAATCAAGCCTGAAACTCCACTTTCTTGACAGTTTTGTAAGAATTTTTCTAATCCGAATGTCATTACTTGATTGTAATAACCCATTAAAACAATTGGCGAAGATATTTGATTTTGAACCGATTTTAATTGCTCAAACAAAATGTCCAATGTCATTCCATTTGCTAACGCTTTTTCACTTGTAGCTTGTATTGTTGGACCATCAGCTAAAGGATCAGAATATGGAATACCGACTTCGATAATGTCAACATTATTTTGATCTAATTCTTTTAAAATAACAAGAGTATCCGATAAATTCGGATACCCAGCTGTTGTGTATATTGTAATGAGGTTTTTATTTTTTTGACTAAATAATTGCTCTAATTTGTTCATTTTTATTTTGCTTGTTTTAATAAGATTGTATAGACTGGAAAGTGGTCAGAATAACCGTTTGCACGATAAGTATCGCCGCTCCACATACGGTTAGGGAAGCCTTTATATGCACCTTCTGTCGCTTTTAAATAATCTTTGTTGTAAATTTCAGTTTTGAAGATTTTATACGTTGAATAATCTTTATTTTTTGTAACCAATGATGAAGTTGAGATAAATTGATCAAATAGATTCCAAGCATCACGATAAGCTAAAGTACCAACACCTTTTTTATATAAAGGTAACATAGGATCGTAATATCCGTTATCCGAAACTTTAGCAATTTCTCCAGCCGGATCAAATATGTTTTTAATACTTGGAGAAATAGGATCATCATTAAAATCACCCATTGCAATTACTTTTGCATTTGGATTTTTAGATTTTAACTCATCAAAAATTCCTTTCATCACCTTTGCTGCTTCCATACGAGCTGGCATCGAAACTTTTTCTCCACCACTACGAGAAGGCCAGTGATTCACTAAAAAAGTGATTTCTTCACCGTCTAATAAACCTGTAACTTGTAGAATATCACGCGTATATTTGCGTTTACCTTCAGCATCATAATTGAAAATTGGATGAGGTCTTGCATCAATAACCTTGAAACGAGATTTTTGATACAATAAACCTGTATCAACTCCACGAGCATCAAACGAATTGAAATGAACAACACCATAATCGTATTTTTTCAAAGCAGAGCTTTTTGCTAAATCTTCTAAAGTTTCTCTTGTCTCGATCTCACAAATACCTACGATTACTGGAGCAGAGCCTGTAACATCTGCGCCTAATTCGCTAATAACTTTTGAAATATTATTGACTTTTTGGAAATATTTTTCTGTATTCCATCTTTTATTTCCGTTTGGTAAAAATTCTTCTTGAAGAATTAATGGACGGATAATTTTCTTTCCTTTTATATTTTCGTACGTATAACTTTGTTTGAATTCTTCTGTTTCGTACTTCGATATGTCAGATTCTGCAATCTGAATGTGATAATTTTTGTCATTAAAAGGTAAAGTTCCATTTACATATCCAACTGATTTTATGGTGTCAAAAAGATTTTCAACATTGTAAAAGGCTACAGTTGCACTTGAATATTTGCTTTGAGCTTTAACATTTAACGTTAAGAATAAATTAAAAATTATTAATAAAGTTAAAGATTTATTAATTTTAAACATATGTTATTAATTATGAATTTATTAAATTTGTTGTCCTATTTTTTCTGATGAAGGAAATAGAGAGCTAATTTATAAATAAAAATTCGTTTGAATGAACAAATTATTGTTAAGTCTTTCAGTCTTTGCTGCAACTGTCGCTATGGCGCAGGCGCAAACAAAGGTTACTGGGGTAGCAAAAAATGCTGCTACAGGTGAAGAGGTTTATAACCTCACTGTACGTTTGGACGGAGGAGCAGTAAGCGATGCTGCTATCACCGATCGTATAGGTTATTTTCAGTTTGTAGATATTCCGGATGGAACATACAAATTACAAGTTTATGGCGTGGGCTATGACCCATATGAAAAAGAAATCACTGTAACAGGGCAAAAAGAGCTTGACTTAGGTGATATTAAATTAACATTTAATCCAAATACAGCAGAAGTTGGAATTATTACATTAACAGATGATGAATTATCTGATGATGAAAGTTCGACAGCTTCAAATTCAGGACTTTTACAATCTTCGCGCGATGTTTTTGCTCGCGTTTCTGCGTACGAATTAGGTTCGTATTGGTTTAAACCAAGAGGTTTAGACAACAAATATAATGACGTATTATTTAATGGGGTTCGTATGAACAAAATGGATAATGGTCGTGCAACTTTTAATAACTGGGGAGGTTTGAATGATGTAACTCGTCGTCCAGATGAGTTAACATACGGAATCGAACCTTCTAATTATGCTTTTGGAGATTTAGGAGGAGTTACAAATTTTGATACTCGACCTTCAACAATGCGTAAAGGAGTAAGTTTGGCTTATTCTAATACAAATCGTTCATACAGAAATCGTGTAATGGCAACATACAATACAGGATTAATGGATAACGGTTGGGCATTTATGGTTTCAGGAAGTAGACGTTGGGCAGATGAAGGTATTATAGAAGGTACTTTTTATGATGCGTATGCTTACTACTTAGGTGTTGAGAAAAAGTTTAATGAAAAACATACTTTAAACTTAACTAGTTTCGGTGCTCCAACTCGTCGTTCTACTGGTTCACCTAATACACAAGAAGTTGTGGATTTGAAAGGTATTTACTATAATTCTTATTGGGGATGGCAAGATGGTGAAAAACGTAATGAACGTGTAAAGAAAACTTTTGAGCCTATTAATATGTTGACGCATCATTGGAATATTAATAATAAATCAAAATTAACGACAACTATTTCGTATCAATTTGGAAAAGAAAGTGGATCTCGTTTAGATTGGTTTAAAGCAAATAATCCTTCACCAACATATTACCGTAATATGCCGAGTTACTTAGCTTTTAATGGAGCGTCTGCTGATGCAATCGCAGAAAGAGAGCAATTATGGAGAAGTGGTCAAATCTCTCAGTTAGATTGGGCAAGTATGTATCGTGCGAATGAAAATAGTACGACAGGAAGAGCGGCTTATTGGTTAACTGCAGATGTTAATGAAGATAAAACAGCTACGGCTTATACTAATTTTCAAACTGAATTAACTTCAAATATAGATTTAACAATTGCAGCATCTTATCAAAATACAAAATCTAAATTGTATCGTGAGATTCAAGATTTATTAGGAGCACAATATGTATTAAATGTAGATGATTTTAATGTGACGACAAATTTACCTGTTAATCATTTTTATAATTTCAACTTATTAGATCCTGATTATGTTGCTAAGAAAGGAGATAAACAAGAGTATTACTACGAAATTAATCGTGATTATGCAGATTTGTTCGCGCAGTCTAAAATTAAATCTAAATACTTAGATGTTACTGTTGGAATGAAAGCTGCTTTAACGAAGTTTTATCGTGATGGAAAGTTCCAAAATGAAATGTATAAAGACAATTCTTACGGAAAGAGTAAAACGTATGATTTTGTAGACTTTGGTGTAAAATCTAACTTTTTAGTTAAATTAGATGGACGTAACTTTATTCAAGCAAATGTAATGTATCAGACAGAAGCACCAACTTCTGATGAGATTTTTCCAAATGCACGTCTTAATGATGTAACTGTTGATGGAATAGAAAGTGCTAAAATATTCTCAAGTGATTTATCTTATATTTTAAGAGCTCCACGTATCAAAGCTCGTGCGACGGCTTTTTATACAAGAACAAAAGATGAGATAGAGAAGGCTTTTGGATATATTGATGGTGTTTCGGATCAAATTTTTGTTTCTGAAGTGATGACAGGTGTTGGAAAAGAATATTTAGGAACTGAGTTGGCTGTAGAAGCGCAAGTTTTACCAGTTCTTACAGTTTCTGCCGTAGCTGCTATTGGACAATATGTATACAAAGACAATCCTGATTATAACCTATATTCTGATGAATTTGGGATTAATGGAATTCCTTACAAAAATTATGGAACTGCTTATTTAGAAAACTATAAACTTGCTTCTGGACCTCAATCAGGATTTACTTTAGGTGCTGAGTATCGTGATCCTAAATTTTGGTGGGTTGGTGTTTCTGGAAACTATTTAATGAACAATTATGCAGATCCTGCTCCTTTTAGAAGAACAATTAATTTTATTACCCAAAATGGGATTCCAATTAATGGAGTAACAGAAGAAGGATTGAAAGAAGTTTTGAAACAAGAGAAGTTTAGTGATGAGTTTATGTTGAATATCAATTTAGGAAAAACGTTCCGTATTGGTAAATATTCAGCAGGGATTTCAGGAACAGTAAACAATGTACTGAATAATAAAAACTATGTTACAGGAGGTTTTGAACAAATGCGTACAGGTAATTATAATAATGCAATTGATAAAAACTACCAACGTATGTTTGGTTCAAAAATGTTCTACGGAATGGGAACAACTTATTTCGCGAACATTTATTTCAGATTTTAATTTTATTAACAACGAACACAATTTAAAATGAATACAATATCAAAATTAACAATAGCTGGTGTTTTAAGCTTAGGTTTATTTACAGCGCAATCTTGTGTGCAAGATGATGATTATGCAACACCTCCAATTGAATGTAATTTACCAAGTCCTAATATTTCTTTGGCTGATTTAGTTTCTAAAGTAACTGCTGGATCTATAAAATTAGATGCTAATAAAGCAATAGCAGAAGATTTAATCGTACAAGCATATGTTATATCTAGTGACGAAACGGGGAATTTTTTCAAAACGATTTCTTTACAAGATAAAGTTGAGAACCCTACAACAGGTATCCAAATAGAAATTGACGGAAGTAATTTATATAATTCTTATCCATTGGGAGCGCAAGTACAAATTAATTTGAAAGGGTTAATAGTTGCGAATGATCGTGGAGTAATGAAAATAGGTTCTGTAGATCCACAATATACTGTTGGTCGTATTCCAAGTGCTGTCATGTCAACTTATATGGTTAAAACATGTGAAGCAATCCAAACGATTAAACCAAAAGTTGTTTCTTCATTAACAGATGCTTTAAAACCTGAAAATCTAAATACATTAGTAACGATAGAGGGAGTTCAATTCAGTGATCCTGATGGAGATAAAACGTATGGGGTTTCAGGTGCAACAGTGAATAGAGTGATTGTGGATAAAAAAGGAAAAGAAACAGATTTACGTAACTCTGGCTACGCAACATGGTATGCAGATGTTTTACCTAAAAAAAGCGGGTCTATTACAGTAGTAGTTTCTCGATACAATTCAACTTATCAAGTATTTATCCGCGATACAAAAGATGTAAAATTCGATCAACCTCGTTTTGATGTAGGTGGAGGCCAAAATCCAGGTGGAGGCAATAATTCCGAAGCAGCAAATTTATTGTTCAAAGGTGCTGATTTCAATGTTTGGGCTGACTTTTTATCTTCTATTAACTCTTTTGGCTTAGTGAAAGATACCTATGCAACTAGCGGAGTTGGTGTTGGTAGAGATAACACAAATGCATTACTTTTAAAAGGAACACCAAAAGCAAATGATTATGTATTTACAACTATTGTAAATAATACAATTCCTGCAACTCCAAAGAAAATTACATTTTATGTAAAAGGAACATCTGGGAAATCATTGTCACTAAATGTGTATAAATCTGATAAAAAATACGTAGTATATAATGTAGGAGATTTATCGAATGCAAATGTATCTTTATCACCAATTGATGCAAATCAATATACAGGTAAAATTGATACTAAAGGCGAATGGGTTCTTGTTACTCTAAATATTGAAGGAGTAGATATTCAAAAAACTGCTGGTGAAAATATTTTTGCACTAAAAGTAGGAAAAGATGAAGCTTATGATTTAGTTATCGATAATATCAAAATTGACTAATTAATCAGTTTAAATATTATAATAAAAAAGGCAACCAATTGGTTGCCTTTTTTGTTTTTATTAGGTTAATATATTCCTAAATATTCTTCATTTTTTAACGTGATTTCACTTTCTGAAATGTATAAAATTCAAATAAAAATTATCTGTTAATGAGTATCGATTTTAATTTTATAAAAAAAAATAAAAAAAAGATTTATTAATCATTTAATAAGTATTTAATAATGGATAATTGATAAAAATAAAGCAATGTATGTCTTATTTGGATAAAATGTTAATTATGTATCATTCGTTTTTTCTATAGAAAATAGTGTTCAGATTTGTTACCCTATTTTATAAAAATAAGACTATGAAGAGAATTGGATATCCTAACAAAACTTCCGTAGTAAGAAAAGATATAAGACACCCGTTGTGCATTTTGATTACTAAATAATAAAGTTGTTCATTTGATTGAAAATCAGTAAATTGTTTTAACTACAAAATATTTACAATGAACAACTTAGTTGCTAATTATGAAAGAATATTGGAAGTTCTACGAAAAATTTCCACAGATACACTTTTAATTTATCAACGTAGAAGACCTAAACTTTTTGATTTATAACTCATAAGTCTTGTTTTAACAGCTGAATTTATGGGTATTGATAGTGAAAATCATTTATTTCGAAATCTTCCTAAAGCGCTATGTTGTAAAATTGAGCGTAGTATTTACAATCGTAGAAAACGTAGATTATCAGAGTAAATTAATAGTATTCGCCTCAAATTAGCGAAAGAATTTAATGAATTTGAAAATTGTTTTATCGTTGATAGTATGCCGTTGGAAGTGTGTAAAATAGCAAAAATTAATCGCTCTAAAATTTGCAAAGAACATCAGTATAGTGCACCAAATAGAGTTTTTTGTGCTTCTCAGCAAATGTCTTTTTATGGCTATAAACTTCATGCTGTTTGTTCTTTAACTGGTGTTTTCCAAAGTATTGATATTAGTGCCGCATCTGTTCATGACATTCATTTTTTGAAAGATGTTAAAACTCAAATGTATGATTGTTTGCTACTTGGGGATAAAGGTTATTTGTCACAAACAATTCAAATTGACTTATTTAATGAAGTTCATATTCGATTAGAAACACCGAAAAGGTCCCTTCAAAAAATATCAAAAATGAATTGAAACTTTTTTTTCTCAACAATGTGATCAATTTATGATTATACGCAATTATGCAAAGACTTTTGAGGGGTTTAAAACCAGAATTCTAGCTAAAATTACTGCACAAACATTGAATCAGTACATTATTAAAATACACTTAAATCGAAATATTAA
>NZ_DDBA01000060.1:7451-29232 GCF_002333005.1 Empedobacter sp. UBA2044 | reverse complement strand
TAACAAGGGGAAGATTACAAAATAATATTAGTTCCTTTGATAATTATAACTTTTACATATATTTATATTGTTTTAAAAAAAAAATATAATAAACCAAACACTTCTAGTTTATAATATAGTCTATACTTTATAACACCTTTTATGTTAAGTAAAAGGTGTTTTGTATTATAATTTAAAAATTAATTCGTTTTCTTCTGATTGTTGAAGTTTAGATTTTTGTAAAAGTTTCAACGTTTCGGGTTGATTTGCATTTGCTTTTGCAGCAATTTTATCTAATTTCAATTCATTTTTTGCGTAATCAACAATTGCATTCAAAACTTCTGTTCCGTAACCTTTGTTCTGAAATTTGCGTTTCAAACGAATGTTGATAACTGCGCCATATTTCGTTTGACGCAAACCTCCCCAACCAACAAATCGTCCGCTTTTTTTCTCGTGAACACCCCAAAGACCAAAACCATGTTCTTGGTAATGTTTCTCCATATTTTCGATAAAAAACTTCGCTTCGTCTTCAGATTTATACGGTTTTTCGTTGACGATTTTCATCAATTCTTTATCAGAATTTAATTGAAATAATTCGAATGCATCAATCTCAAAAAACTCTCGTAAGACCAAACTTTTTGTTTCGCAAATAACTTTCATTAAAACTTTTTAGTTGTTGCAAAGTTACTTCGATTTGGAGAATAAAAAAAGTCTTACATTTTGGTGTAAGACTTTTTATTGCTTATTTTTTTGTTCCAGTTTTTGCTGGAGTTGTTGTTTTAGGAGGCGTAGCTGTTGCTTCCGAAACCTTTTGATTAATCTCTTGTGTTAAGATTTGTCTTTTTAGATTGAAGATTTCTGTATCTTTTTGATCAATCTTAGCATCTAAATCTTTTACTTTTTGAGTTAATTCTGCAACTTGCTTTTCTTTTTCGTTTAATTGAGTATAGAAAAGTTTTGATTTTTCTCCAGAACTATTCAATGCAGAATACAATTCTTGCAAATTAGTATCATGTTCTTTTTGAGCCATTCTAATCATAGCTTGCGCATTTGTCAAAGCTGTATCTTTGATGTATAATTCGCTTTTAGCTTTTGCTAAATCTTTTTCAAGAGTTTCGATTTTCAAATTAGCTAATGTCAAATCTTTAGATGTATTTGATTGATCGTCTAAAGCTCTGTAATAATTAGCTTCCAATTCTTGGTGTTGTTTCTGAGGAACGCAACTTGCAATTGCAAAAAGTGTTAAACAACAAAGTACAATTTTTTTCATTTATATAATCTTAAACGTCTAATTCTAATAAAACAGGACAATGATCTGAGTGCTTTGCATCTGGTAAAATCGTTGCACGCGTCATATTTTTTTCTAATGTATTACTCACCATATTGTAATCGATTCTCCAACCTTTGTTATTGTTGCGCGCATTTGCACGATAAGACCACCATGAGTAATGATGAGGTTCTTTTACAAAATAACGAAAAGAATCAATCATATTACATTCATCAAGAAAAGCAGTCATCCACTCTCTTTCGACAGGTAAAAAACCAGAAACTTTCGCATTACGAACAGGATCGTGAATATCGATTGCTTCGTGACAAATGTTATAATCGCCACAAATTACAATGTTTGGATGAGAGATTTTAAGTTCTTTGATGTAATCTTTAAAATCTTCACAAAATTGTAATTTAAAATCTAATCGATCAATATTTGTTCCACTTGGCAAATACAAACTAATTACCGAAACATTGTCAAAATCAAGTCTCAAAACGCGACCTTCTTTGTCAATATAATCTATTCCAGTTCCTATTTGTACATGATTAGGTTTTATTTTCGAGAAAATAGCAACTCCACTGTATCCTTTTTTCTCCGCTGCATGCCAATAAATGTGATAACCCAATTCCTCAAACGGTTTTGTGTCCACTTGTTCTTGCATTGCTTTTGTTTCTTGAATACAAAAAACATCTGGTTGTGCAGCTTCTAACCATTCAACCAAACCTTTAGTCATCGCAGCGCGAATTCCATTTACATTGTAACTGATGATTTTCATAGTTAGCGAAATTACTAAATATTTATGACGGATTGATTTAGAAATTTGAATAAAGTGAATATTTTTTGTAACTTTTTAGAAGTTAATGCGTCTATATAATAAAAGACATCAATATGAAATACATTTTTCTTCCAATTTTAATATTCAGTTCGTTAGGATTTGCGAGCTGTTCGGTAGATTTAAATTCTAAATCGCCAGTTTCTAATTATTTAGACCGAGTAGAGGCAAGTAGTAATACAATTACAGAAATGCGTAAGATATCTTCTTTTGAAGGAATTGATGTAAGCAGTGCAATAAGTGTTACTGTTTCTGATGGTAATTATAATGGTGAAATTTCTGTTGAAGCGCCAGATAATATTATGAATAGAATCACGACTGAAGTGAAAAATGGTGTTTTGGTGATGAAAATTAATGGAACCGTAAACTTGAAAAATTCTTCTATTAAAATTAAATTCCCTCATCAAAAATTACGTTCGTTTGATCTATCAGGTGCAACGAGTGTTACCGTTTTGCCAACGCAGAAAGTAGAAAAAATGGCTGTTGATTTATCAGGAGCTAGTAATTTAAAATTAGATGTGGTTTCGAATTCTATTTCGGTTGATAATTCTGGTGCATCAAGTATGAAAATTTCTGGAAATGTACAGGATTTAAACATTTCAGTTTCAGGAGCTTCTTCGTTTATTGGAAAAGAATTGAAAGCTGCGAATGTAATAGTTGATTGTTCTGGAGCAAGTTCTACAACAGTTTGGGCTGTGAATAGTTTGACTGCTGATAGTTCTGGAGCGAGTTCTGTTCGTTATGTAGACGAAAATGGTTTGAAAACGAAAGTGAGCACTTCTGGAATGTCTTCTATCAAAAGAATAAACTAATAGTTTTTGTTTAAAACTATGATAAGTTAATATTTAGTACTACAAAAAAATCGGATGAATTTCATCCGATTTTTTATATCTATTTTCTTTATTAGAATTGCCAACCTAATGTCAATAAGAATAAATTGTTGTTTAATTTAACTTTTGGAGCGTAAGTGTTAGGTAAAGAAACAAATTCATTATTAGTATTAATATAATCTGTTCCACCAATCAATTGTTGATATTTTTGCGTTTGATATTGATAAGCTGCATCTATATAGAATCCACCAAAATCATATCCTAAACCAAAACTTGCACGATTGATATCTCCTTGAAATGCTTTCGATAAAACAGCTGCATTTGTCACAACATTATTTTCGTTTGCAATATCCATTGTAAAATCTTTGTAAGGAGAAGTTATATAATTATAACCCGCTCTTACTTTGAAACGATCTACACGGTATTCCGCACCAACTCTAACTTCACTTGAATTTTTTACAAAATCATTGATAAAATTATTAGAAGAATTAAAATATTGTGATGGTTTTAATTTTGTATCATTGTTCATGTGGTACGTATAATCAGCACCCAGAGATAAATTTTTACCAACAACAAAACCTAAACTTCCTACAAGACGTCCACCACGAGTCATATCATAATCAGAAGAATACATATAATAAGAATCTACAGCAGTTCCGTTATTGATGAAGTTTGCTGCATAATAATCTTCCGAAACATTGTACCAAACTGGAGAATGATAAGCCGCACCTAAACGTACATTGTGATTCACTTTATAAATAGCACCTAAAGAGAAAGAAAATCCTTGCCCAATTTCACTATATGGAGCTCCATCTGCATTGTATACGTAGGTTTTTCCATTCTCGTCATCACGCTCTGCATATTGTTCGTAACCCGAATAGTTAGTTTCGTGGAAGTTTAATCCAAACCCCAAATAAATTTTGTCATCATAACTTGTTCCTAAATTAACAGAGAATTTAGATTTGTATCCATCAATATCTTTAATGTAACCATTGAAAGTTCCATTTGGTTCAGAAAATTTAATACCTTCATTTGTTCCAATTGATGAATAATTGTCTAAACGCTGATTAAGATAAGCGACACCAACTGTAAAACGATTCCATTTTGAAGCTTCATTTGCAAAAACAAATGTTCCTCCAAATTGTTGGAAATCAAAATTGCTTTCAGATTCTTTGATATTTGTTCCGAAATTAGTTTTGTTGCTAAAAGTAGAAACACCAGCTGTTACTTGGACATCAGAGTTAATTGCTACTCCTAATCCAGCAGGGTTTTGCTCGACAGAAGTAATGTCACTTCCTAATGCACCAACAGCTCCACCAACACCAATATATTTAGCATTTCCGCTGTTAATATCTTGCGAATATAAATTTATAGCATTTGTAGAATACTGAGTTTCGTATCCTTTGTTCTGTTGTGCAAAAGCCAATGTACCAGCTAAGGTACAAAGGCTTAATAATATTTTTTTCATTTATATATGATCTAAATCTAGTTATCTTCTTCCACCACGAGAGCCTCCTCCTGTGCTACTTCCTCGAGAACCACCTCCCATGCTTCCGCTACTCATACTACTACCTCTACTTGGAGAAGGTGTAGAATATGATGGGCGAGAATTGTTCATGCTATTTGTTCTTTCATAGCTTCTCGTTGGTTGTTGGTATTGTTGAGCTTCGCGAGTCGGTCTTGTGTTGTAAGTAGGCTGTTGTGTTTGTGCCGGTCTTACTTCACGAGTTGGACGTGTGTTATTCATTTGCCCTTGATCAACAGAAGGTCTAACTTCTCTTGTAGGACGAGTTCCGTTAATTTGGCTTTGGTCTACACTTGGTCTTACTTCACGAGTTGGACGTGTATTATTCATTTGTCCTTGATTAACAGAAGGTCTAACCTCTCTTGTAGGACGAGTTCCGTTAATTTGACTTTGGTCTGTACCTGGTCTAACCTCGCGAGTTGGACGTGTTGTATTGTTAATTGTATTATCACGAGTTGGTCTTAAACCTGTAGAGATTTGTTTGTTTCTACCATTTAAGCTTCCAACAGGACGAGTAGAATTAATGGTGTTATTTAAACGACCACCATTTCTGTAACCTGGTTGAGAATAAATTCCTCTTGGACGATTGTATCCATATCCATAATAACCAGGATATCCGTAACCCCAACCGTTATTCCATCCGTAGTAACCTCCATAATATCCACCATAGTAAGGTCTGTTCCAACCCCAACCATAATATCCATTATACCATGGATCGTTCCATCCCCATCCGAATGAAATACCAAATCCGTTTCCGTACCATCCACCATACCAAGGATTGTAATATCCCCAACGATATGGATTATAGAAACCTCCCCATCCGTAATTGTACCAAGGATAGTTGTTCCAGATATTAATTTCTACACCATCATTACGTCCCCAGTCATAATTACTCGATCCGTTATAAGTTAATGTATAGTCGTTGTTTCCAAAATAATTGTAACCACCTAAACCATATCCGTTAATTTTAACTTTGGTTGCTGATTTAGATTGAGTATTATCATTTGTGCTATCAACATCATCTTGGTAATAAAATTGTTCAGCACCATTTCCTTCTGCATCGAAGTATGGACTACCAATTTTTATTTCCCCTTTATTTTCTTGTTCTCCTTGCTCTTTACCATCTTGTAGTTGAGCTTGTTGATAGGTTTTATCTGTTTTCGGATTATAGTAAACTCCGTCGCTTTCGTAACCACTTGGTTGATAAGTCGAACAAGATGAAATTCCTAATGCAGCCACAAGAATTAATGTAGTTGCAGAAATTTTATTAGAAATTTTATAAACTTTGTTCATAATTATAAATTTACATCGTTTGTAATAATTAAATTTGCATAAATTTAAAGGCAATTTTTATGCCAAGTAAAGATACGAAACTTATCAACAAATATAAAAGATTATGGCAAAATTAACAACTCGTGCTGAGGATTATTCTAAGTGGTACAATGAGCTTGTTGTAAAAGCAAATTTAGCTGAGAATTCGAAGGTTAGAGGGTGTATGGTGATCAAACCATATGGCTATGCTATTTGGGAAAAACTACAAGCAGAATTAGACAAAAGATTTAAAGAAACAGGTCATCAAAATGCTTATTTCCCCTTATTTGTTCCTAAAAGTTTATTCGAAGCCGAAGAAAAAAATGCAGAAGGTTTTGCGAAAGAGTGTGCGGTTGTAACGCATTATCGATTGAAAAATGATCCTGATAATAAAGGAAAATTAATTGTAGATCCAGAAGCAAAATTAGAAGAAGAATTAATTGTTCGTCCAACTTCAGAAGCAATTATTTGGAGTACATACAAAGGTTGGATTCAGTCGTACCGCGATTTACCAATTCTGATTAATCAATGGGCAAATGTTGTTCGTTGGGAAATGCGTACGCGTTTGTTTTTGAGAACTGCCGAGTTTTTATGGCAAGAAGGGCATACAGCTCACGAAACAAAAGAAGAAGCAATTGCGGAAGCGCAACAAATGCAAGAAGTATATGCGGATGTTGTAGAGAATTTTATGGCAATTCCAGTTGTAAAAGGAAGAAAGTCAGATTCTGAGCGTTTTGCAGGTGCAGATGATACGTACACAATTGAAGCGTTGATGCAAGATGGTAAAGCTTTACAAGCGGGAACTTCTCACTTTTTAGGGCAAAACTTCGCAAAAGCTTTTGATGTAAAATTCGCAAGTAAAGAAGGAAAACAAGAATATGTTTGGGCAACTTCTTGGGGAGTTTCTACTCGTTTGATGGGTGCATTAATTATGACGCATTCTGACGATTTAGGATTAGTATTACCTCCAAAATTAGCACCAATTCAGGTTGTTGTTGTTCCAATTTATAAAACAGAAGAACAATTAGAAGAAATTCGTCAAGTGGTGGATAAATTTTCGTCTGAATTGAAAGCGAAAGGAATTTCGATCAAATTTGATGATGATGATAAAACGAAACCAGGTTGGAAATTTGCTGAATACGAATTGAAAGGTGTTCCTGTTCGTATTGCAATTGGACCAAAAGATTTAGAAAAAGGTCATGTTGAGGTTGCTCGCCGCGATACATTAGAAAAGCAATTTATTGCATTGGATGATGTGTCAACTGAGGTGGAAAAATTGTTAGAAGATATTCAAACTAATTTATTCCAAAAAGCGTCAGATTTTAGAGATACTCACACAACAGAAGCAACAACTTTTGAAGAATTCAAAGATATTATCGAAAATAAAGGTGGCTTTGTTTCAGCTTTATGGGACGGAACAGAAGAAACAGAAGAAGCTATAAAAAATGAGACGAAAGCAACAATTCGTTGTATTCCTCAAGCTTTTGAAACGCCTACTGAAGGAGTAGATGTTTTCTCTGGAAAACCAGCAAAATACAGAGTTTTATATGCAAAAGCGTACTAAATTTTAAGATATATCAAAAATAAAAAAGGAGCTATTAATTAGCTCCTTTTTTATTTTAATGTTTTTTGGCGTGCAATTCTTTTAAACGTAATTACTATAGCAGAATATTATTTTTTTGTTAAATATCAATCATTTACAAAAAAAGGAGTATATTCGATTACTAATTAACACTAACATATATGAGAAAAACTCTACTGTCGGTATTCTGTTTATTTTCTATGTATGGGCTATCAGCACAACAAGATGTGTTGTGGGAAAAATCTATAGGAGGAGAACAAGCAGAATATCTTTATAATGCTATTTCTACACCTGATTATGGATTCTTGATTTTAGGCAGTTCTGCTTCTGATGCAACAGGAGATATCCAAAAGAAAAATCAAGGAAGTTTAGATTATTTCATTTGGAAAATGGATGAAAATGGGAAGCAAGAATGGCAAAATTCATTTGGAGGAAACGGTTCAGATTTCTTATATACGGCTAAGCCTACTGCTGATGGAGGGTATATCTTAGCAGGAGCTTCTACATCATCAAAATCAGGAGATAAAACATCCAATAATCAAGGAGCTGAAGATATTTGGGTGATAAAAATTGATGCACAGGGAAAACTACAATGGCAAAATTCTTTTGGAGGAAATGGAAATGATATTCCTGTTGATGTGATTAGAACCAATGATGGAGGTTATTTAATTGCTTCAAATTCCAATACTGCTTCTTCTGAACTAAAGAAAAGTAAACATTTTGGAGGAAATGATTACTACATTATCAAGTTAAATGAAAAAGGAGAACTTCTTTGGGAAAATACCTTTGGAGGATTGTTTGATGATAAATTAAAATCAGTTATTGAGACTAAAAAAGGATTTTTGTTGGTTGGAAATTCTAATTCTCCAGCAAGTGGCAATAAAACAATTGATCATGAATTCAATTCAACTTGGATTGTCGAAATTAATCAAAAAGGAGAAATTATTTCGGAGAATAATTTAGGTTTAAATGCTGAAAACTTTTTGATTTCTTTTCAAGAACAAGAGAATAATTATTTGTTTGCTATTAATGAAAAAAATGGGAGTAAAATTCAGACAAAAATTATTCAAACAGATTTGAATCTTCAACCTCACAAAACAACCAAAATAGAAGAACAAAAAGATTTATCCATCACAGAAATTCAATCCATTAATGATACGTTTATTTTAACAGCCAATCAAATCTCAACTTTACAACAAAAAACGACAACTTCTTCTATTGAAAGTTATTACATCACAAAGTCATTTGATGAAAATGGAACAGAAAAATGGTCTAAAACTTTTGGAGAAAAAGGATTTAATTACCTTGAAAAAGCAATCACTACTCGTGATGGGTCAATTATACTATTTGGAAACTCTACACAACAAGCCAAAGGAAATAAAGGTCAATCTGATTTTTATTTAGTGAAATTAGGAAAAGATACAGATGATATCAAACGTGTATTTATAGAAGCTTATCCCAACCCAACCCAAGATGTGGTGAATATTTTAATCAATAAAGACTTCAAAAAAGCATCTGTTGACGTTTATAATTTAATAGGGCAACATCTACAATCAAAAGACGTGAAATACCGTTCTACACCAATTTCTTTAGGAAACTATCCTAGTGGAGTTTATATCCTAAAAATCAACCACGATAACCAAACTGAATCTATTAAAATTATTAAAAAGTAATACATGAAGAAAAATATAGTGCTACTTGCTTTATTAGCTTTGTCTTATACTTATGCTCAGCAAAATAGTTATGTTCCTAGTACAGAAGTTACACCTCCTTCTTTAGAAAATTATTTTTTTACAAAAAATGGAAATTTAGATATAAGTGGAAATAAAGGTGGTTTTAGTCATCAGATTCCAATTTATTCATTAAAAAATGGAGATATTAATCTAAATTTAAATTTAACTTATTATACAGATGGTGTAAAAGTTAATGATATTGCAGGATTGGTAGGAATGGGATGGAATTTAAATGCAGGAGGAATGATTACACGTGTTGTGAAGGGACTTCCTGATGAAGATAGCGGATTTGAATTGTTAAGACCTTCCAAAGATTTAATGAAAACAGCATTGTCTGGAAATTTTACAGATAATGAATACTTAAATAATTATTACGACATATATCGAAAGATATATTCTGCTAATGGATTGGAAGGAGAACCTAATTTAATTGATTCTCAACAAGATGTTTTTAATTTTAATTTTAATGGATACAGTGGTACATTTTATATTGATAATGGTGTAATTTATATTAATGAAAATCCTGATATAAAAGCTTCATTTATTAAAATACAAAACCCTACTACTCATAAATATTATCTGAAATTTACTTTTATTACACCGGATGGTATTAGTTATGAATTTGGAGGTGAAGAAGCTTTTGTTGAAACTACAAAAATCACAACAAATTGTTCCAAAAGCTATTCTAGAGAACCAAATTCTACTTGGTATTTAAAGCAAATAAAAGACTCTAAAAATAATAATATTGATTTTATATATGATAATTTATACAAATCATACCCTTTAAATTATTCAGAGAGCTATTCAATAACATATGGAAATAATAATTTGCCAGGTGAAATAATAAGTCAAAAATCTGAAAAATGTACTTCTTATTTTGAATCAAATAATGCTAAATATTTAAAAAATATTAGTTCTAAAAACATTAATGTTTCTTTTAATTACGATAATAGATTAGACTACACTACAGGATATAAATTAAATAGTATTAATATATCTAAAAATAATACTTCAATACCTATTTTATTTAATTATGTCTATTCAGGTCCAAATACTTCAGATGTTAATGAATATAAAAAAAGATTATTTTTAAATAATCTATCAATCAATGATTCTAAATTTTCATTTGAATATGATAATATTAATTCTTTATCTGATCGTCTTTCCTCTAATATAGATTTATATGGTTATTCAAATTCAAATACATATTCTTATTTATCAAACTTTCATTATAATGAGGATGCATCAATGACTAAATTTATTTCTGTATTTGGAGATAAAATAGCTAATAGAAACGTTGACCTTTATAAATCAAAATACGGAGTATTAACTAAAATTATTTATCCTACAAAAGGTTATACTGAACTAACTTATGAAAACAATACAACTACTGAATTAGTTAACAAAGATGTTTTTTTAACAAACAATCTATATGTAGTTAAAAGGAACTGTGAACCTTACAGTAGTCAAAGTGATACACAAGTTTTTGAATTTATTAGTAATGGTCAAGATATTTCATTTGACTCATCAATGAATGTGAATAGATGTGATGGTGTAAACGTAAACGATTTTCATGATACATATAGTTTAACTATAGAAAATTTAACTACAAGCCAAACTATTTTAACATTTAATGGACGATATGATCGTTTTCTAAAAACTAATAATGGATTTGAGATGAATGGAGAAAATATTATTTCCCCTATAACAACTACAAATAACTCAAAATATAGAATTACTCTTAGTACAAATTCTATAGTTAACAATGTATCTGCTAATTTAACTTTAAAATACAATAAAACTGTTAATCAAGTTGAAGAGAATGTAAATTACAGTGGAGCAAGAATTAAATCTATCAAAGATTATAATGGAAATACTTTAGAGAATAGTAAAACTATATACTATAATAACATACAAAATTTAAACAATTTAAAAACAAGTTTAGTCCACGATTTTATATACAACCCTTGGAAATGTACCCCTTCTGCTGTATTTGCTATCAGTGGTAATAGTTCAGCAGAACATTTTAATTGTTATAATCGATTATATAGTACTGATAATTTTTCTGATATTTTTAATTCTACGATAGATCGTATTAAGTATAAATATATTACAAAAAATATTGAAAATAATGGCTTTATTGAGGAAGATTATAATATATCGGGTATTACCGATGATAGTCAGTCTTTAAATCAACACCCAATATATAATAGAAATTCATCTAATAACCAATGGAATGCCAATCAATTAATAAAATCTAAAATTTATAATTCAAACCAATCATTAATTAAAGAATCTAATAATGAATACGAAATTAAGAGTTCAACTAAATTTAATAATTACAATATAGAACCAGGAATATATCCTGTTACTAAAGAACGTTTAAGACCTGAATATAATACTGGTAAATATTATAATACACAAGATGGATGTTTCTCTTTATTTTGTGGAGTTCAAGGTGGAAATGCAGTAAGTCATTATTATAATTATGTCTTTAGTTCTAAATTAACAAAACAAACCACCAAAGAATACCTATCAAGTGGTACGGTTACAACAGAAACAAATTATAATTATGATAGTCCAAATCATTTACAATTAACAAAACAATCTACAACCAACAGCAAAGGTGAAACACTAACTGCTGAATACCAATACCCTTCAGATTTGATAAGTGGTTACGAACAAAGTCCGATAATGCAAGAAATGGTGAATCGTAATATGATTGCTACACCTGTTATTACAAAATCTAAAAATGGGTCTACTGTTTTATCTGAACAACGAACTTTGTATAAATATTTCCCTACAACAAACGGTAATCTAATTTTACCAGAATTTGTTTACGCTAAAAAAGGAGCTACAACAACAGCTGTAGATCGTAAAATAACGTATAACAGCTATGACAACCAAGGTAATTTAACGCAATATACCTTAGAAAATGGACTTCCAGTTTCCATTATTTGGGGGTATAACAATCAATATCCAGTTGCTAAATTAGAAGGCGTTGCTTTATCTCAAATTAATGCTGCAACGATCACAACGTTAAATACCAAAACAACAGATGCCGACTTGTTGGCTGCGATTACAACTTTACGTAATACCCATAAGGATGCTATGGTAACAGGGTATTTGTATAAACCATTAGTTGGAGTGACTCAAATTATACAACCAAATGGAGTAGCTGAAAAGTATAATTATGATGCTTCAAATCGTTTACAATCTATCGTAAATGATAAAGGAGAAACGCTTAAAACCTTCCAATACAACTATAAACCTTAATGCTAGATCTATGAAACACTTTTATGAAAAACTAATTTATAGTACTTTTTTAGCATTAGGAAGTACTTGTATTCAAGCCCAAACAACCACAGAAAATTTTATCAAAACACAAGAATGTTTAGATGCCACTTGTGTCACAAAAAAAGAAACAGTGGTTTATTTTGATGGATTAGGACGCGAAAAACAAGCTTTGCAAGTAGCAGGCTCGCCAACAGGAAAAACAATTGTCACACAAATAGAATATGATGGATTTGGTCGTCAAGCCAAAGAAAATTTACCCTTTCCAATTACAGCTGCCACCAATACAATTGTAAGCGCTGCAACTAATGGTAATACATTTTATTCCACTTTAACTGGAGATACCACGCCTTTTTCTGAGAAAACATTTGAAAATTCACCTTTAAATAGAGTACTAGCGCAAGCAGCACCTGGAAATTCTTGGAAAAAAGGAGCGAATGAAATTAAATTTGATTATGCAACTAATACTGATGCTGATAAAGTACAAAAGTTTGGAGTGACTTTATCTGCTGCATTTGTACCAACTCTAACTTTAAGTGGAAATTATACAGCAGGAAGTTTATATAAAACCATTACAACAGATGAAAATGGTCAACCTATCCAAGAGTTTAAAGACAAGGAAGGGAAAATTATTTTAAAACGAATTAATATACCTACAATAACTGGAACTACAAATTCATCAGGAAATCATGATACCTATTATGTGTATGATATTTATGGAAATCTGACCTATGTAATACCACCAAAATTAGTAGAAGTAGGAACAACAGTATTAGCTAATTATACAGCTAATTTGGCTGAATTAGGTTATCAATACCAATACGATGATAAAAATCGTTTAGTTGAAAAACAACTTCCTGGCAAAGGAAGAGAGTTTATGGTGTATGATAAATTGGATCGATTAGTTGCAACAAGAGATAGTCAAAATGAGTGGATATTCACAAAATATGATAAATTTAATCGAATTGTTTACACAGGAACTTTACCCACATCAGCTAGGGCTACGCTACAGTCAGCTTATAATACAGCAACAGTTTATCATGAAACAAGAGGAACATCTGGAGGATTAGCGAATAATGGAATCACAAATGGATTATATACCAATGTTGCCTATCCAACATCTTTTACAAAGATAACAACGATTAATTATTACGATGAGTATACAAATTTAGGTATAACTCCTTCTTCTATAGATGGACAAAGTGTCATAGGAGTAACAGATACCAAAACAAAAGGATTGGCTGTAGCAAGCTTTACTAATGTTTTAGGCACTACAACATGGGCTAAAAATTATACCTATTACGATGCAAAATATATTCGTCCTGTCGCAATCGCTTCTACAAACTATTTAGGCGGTTATACCAATACAGCCTCAAGTTTAGATTTTAGAGGAAAACCACTCAAAACAATCACAAAACACAAACAATTAGCAGCAAGTACAGAACTAACATTAACGGATGAATTTGTGTATTATCCAAATGAGTTATTAAAATCTCAAACGCATCAAATAAACAGTGGAGCGAAAGAATATATTGTACAGAATTCGTATAACGAAATCAATCAATTAACGTCTAAAAAGGTAGGAAATTCTGTAGCTACAACACCATTGCAAACGGTAGATTATAAGTACAATATAAGAGGTTGGATGACGGATATTAATAATGTAGATGTAACAGAAACAACAACTTATCGAGATTTATTTTCGTTTCGATTGAATTATGATAAGTTAACTCGAGTAACAAATAATACTGCTGTAAAAAAACTACACAATGGTAACATTGCAGAAATCATCTGGAAAACAATTGATTTTAATACAAGAAGCTATAGTTTTGAGTATGATGGATTAAATCGCCTGATGAATAGCATTTATCTAAAAAACACTAATGAGGCTATTAATGCATACAATGAAACAATCAAAGGTTACGATAAAAATGGGAATATTACAGGAATTATTCGAAATGGGAACAATGAGATAATCAATGCTCCAGTGATAGATAATTTGAGTTATGTGTACCAAACAAACTCGAACAAGCTATTAAGTGTAACCGATGCAACGACGTTAACAGAAGGTTTTAATGATGGGAATAAAGTAGGAAATGATTATGCTTACGATGTAAACGGAAATTTAACAGTAGATAAAAACAAAGGAATAACAAAAATTAGTTATAATTACTTAAATTTACCAACAGAAGTTCTTTGGAATGCATCTAAAAAGATTAATTACACGTACGATGCAAGTGGAGTTAAGTTAAGAAAAGTCGTAACAGATGGAGCTACAGTAACCACAACCGATTATTTAGGAGGTTTTCAGTACGTAAATAACAGTTTACAGTTTTTTCCAACAGCTGAGGGGTATGTGAATGTAACTGGAGGTACAACTTTTAATTATGTTTACAATTACACTGATCATCTTGGAAATGTACGATTGAGTTACCAAAAAGAAGCAAATGGTACGCTAAAAGTATTAGAAGAAAACAATTACTATCCGTTTGGGTTAAAGCATAAGGGATACAACAATACTAATCTTGCAAATACTAACTATAAGTACAAATACAACGGCAAAGAGTTACAAGAAGAATTAGGTCTTAATTGGACTGCTATGGACTTCAGAAATTATGATGCTTCAATAGGTAGATTTATGTCTCAGGATGGACTTGCTGAAGTAATGCCTGATTGGACTCCTTATCGTTTCTCTTTTAACAATCCAATTTATTTTTCTGATCCAACTGGCTTATTTGAACAAAATATTGAAACTTGCCCTACTTGTCCAAAAACTCCAGAATTTAAACCTTTTATTGATGATCCTAATAATGAATATGTTTATGATACTGAAACAAATACTGTAAGTGCAGTAATACAGCTAGCTGAAACTACTGTGACAAATAGTAATAAAAAAGAATCTAACACGAATAGTTATATACCTCAATATGAGTTTATTGATGGTATTTTAAATAATAAATATTATGATTTGACTTCTTTAGGTTTAGAACAAGGAATTGCCAAAACTACATCTTATTTAGATAAAGCTCTTAAAACTAAATCTACAGTTAATTTTACAATTTTAGATGAATATACTCGTCCTAGTTATAGAACATCACTTTTAAATTCAGCAATCAAAACTTCAAAAGTTGCATCAGCTGCAAAAGTTCTTAAAATATCAGGAAATGCTTTAGCTGGAGTAGGTGCTGTTGTATCAATTTATCAGTATGGCTCAGGTCAAATCTCTGGCACGGAGTTTACTGTAGATATGATAATGAGCGGTGTAGGTTTTTTAGGACCATTTGGTGCAGGAGCCTCCTTGATTTATTTTGGAGGTAAGGCAATATATGAATATTCATCAGGTAAGGATCTATTTGAAAAACCCACTCAATAATGAAAAAAATTTTAAACTACATCATATTCCACTTTATTGAATTCCAAAAAAAAGTAGGTAATCAAGATGTTTCAACATTTACAACATCAGTATTTTTCACAATAATGCTTTGGATGAATATTTTAACATTAATAAATTATATTCTAATGAAGAATCATTATCCTAATAAAAATTATATTATTCCAGTTATTTTATTTTGTTTAGGATTATTCTTAATTATAAATAACTATATAAGAAAAAAGCAGTATGAAGTTTATAATTTTCAATCCTCTTTTATAGGTTACCTATATTTGTTAATTTATATAACAATTAGCTTTGTATCGTTTGTATATAGTGTTGAATTACTAAAATCAAAATAATGGTAGTGTATCAGATGTGTTGCCGGAAAACAACCCAACATTCTCAATAAAGCAAAAGGCAAACGTTTGTTTGCCTTTTGTTATTTTATAAATAATGCCCAAAAGCAGAATGAATAGTTACAGTATTTTGCTCCACTTCATAGACAAGTCTGTGTTCTTGATTAATTCGTCTCGACCATAAACCAGATAAATTGTGTTTCAGTTGCTCTGGCTTTCCTGTTCCAGAGAAAGGATGTTCGGTCAGTTCCTCAAGAAGAACAAGCATCTTTTTAAGTACAGCTTTGTTACCAGCTTTCTTGTGACGCCCGATATCTTCGTTTGCTTTGTCGGTAAAATCTAAATCAAAAGCCATCTTATAAGCCTAAAAAATCTTTTAAATCCTCTTTTCTTACACGTGTAACTTTACCTTCTTTCGCTTGTTTTTGGCTTTCTTCAATTTTAGCTACAAACTCTTGGTTATAAGGACTTTCTTTTATCTCAAATTTTAATTTTAGAGCTTTAGCAAAGGCTTTCAAAGCTTTTGCTTGTTCAGATGTATCGGGTTCAAAAATAAAAATATCTTGTGTTGCCATCATTTAATTTTTTTAAGTAATTAAATTGCTAATTGTTTTTGCAGATTATTTTTTAAAATAAAAGCTTCTAATAAATCTTTGATTGTATTTTTTTGATTATCATTTAATTGTTGTGTTTCTGCAAATAAATTCAACAACTGATTATCCTGTAAAATAGCATCTGCTTTATTGTTTCCGTAAACTAATTCGTCTAAAGAAATTGACAAAATTTTCGCCATTTTTTCCGCTACTTCTAAAGATGGAATCGAAATATTTCTTTCGTATTTAGAAAGATTTGTCACGTGAACTCCAATCTTAGAAGCAAACACTTCTTGCGAAAAACCTTTTCCGCTTCTTAATTCTTTCAAGTTTTTTCCAAAATTTTCCATAGCAAATAAACTTTAAAACATACTGCGTATGTATTATATACTCTACAAAATTACAATTTAGTTAGTGAAATAACTAATTCAGTTGAAAAATAAAAAGCAAAAAGAATTTGTTTTAAAAATCAAAAACGCTAAGTTTGTAAGCGAAAACGATTAGTAAAAATTTTTTAATTATTTTTTCAAATGAAAATCCAAGAAATAAAATCTCGTTTATCATTATCTCAAATCCTACATCATTACGGATTAGAACCTAAGAACAATATGCTGAAATGTCCTTTTCATTCGGATAAGACGGCAAGTTTACAGGTTAATTTGGAAAAGAATTTTTACAATTGTCATGCGTGTTCCAAAACAGGCGATGTCATTCAGTTTGTGCAAGATTATGAGAAATTGAGCAAACACGAAGCACTAAACAAGTGTAAAAGTTTGGCTGGCGAAGAGCGTTTTGCGGTAAACGAACCAAACCGCATTCCTCAAATCGCAGACCATTCAGCGTTTCTACAAAAGATGTTTCTAAGTTTCCGTAAAGGATTATTATGCAGTGAACCCGCTCAAAACTATTGCCATTCCAGAGCCTTAAATGTGGATGAATTAGAAGTCGGTTTTAACTCGGGACAATTCCATCACGGGTCGAGAAAAGACGAGAAATTAATCAACCAATGTGTAGAATTAGGCTTATTAATTCCCTACGGAACAAACAGCAAAACAGGCGGACAATCCTATAAACCATTCGGAAATAAATCCCTTGTTTTTCCGCTCAAAAACTGCCACGGGCAGACCGTATCATTTTACTTCAGATCGATTATAAGTGGTCAAAAGAATAAATCGTCTGTGAGCACTGCTCACCATTATTACTTAAAAAATCGTTCTGGAGTTTATCCAAATTATCCAAGTTCAACAACCAAAAAATTGATTTTAACCGAAAGTATTATTGATGCAGCTTCATTACTCCAATTACGAAGTACGAATTTAGAATTACGAAAATATGAAATACTTGCTTGTTTTGGAACGAATGGCTTAACAAACGAAATCCTTTCTGCAATCAAAAATCTAAATGAATTGGAAGAAATTATTTTCTGTTTTGATACAGATGAAGCGGGGCAAACAGCGACATTGAAGTATGCAAAATTACTTCAGACGATTCATCTAAAAGTAGCATTTTCTACGGTAGAATGGCTTGATAAAGACGTCAACGAAACCTTAACCGCTTACCATGAAGCCACTGTTTTAGGCTGTTTAGAGAAAAGAAAATCAATTGATTTTTCTTCTTCTACTCCTTCTTTTTCAATTGAAAAAGAAACTGTACCAACACCTCTGGAACAGCCAAAAATGACAACCGATTTATTTTTTCAGTTGAATGATTTAATCGAGAAAAGCGGAATTGTAGGCGAACAGGATAGCCGATTATTACTGTTTATCATTGCAAGTTCATACAAAACCAAACATCCACTCCACGCCATTGTACAAGGAAGTTCGGGCAGTGGAAAAACGCATTTAATCAGTAAAATAGCCGATTTAATGCCACAAGAAGATGTACTTCGTTTTACTCGAATTACCGAAAGTAGTTTGTACAATTGGGGCGAATATGAATTAGTCGGAAAGCTTCTAATTATCGAGGATTTAGACGGTTTAAAAGAAGAAGCCATGTTTGCCATGCGTGAATTAATCAGCAACCAACGTTTATCGAGTTCAGTTTCTATCAAGGATAAAAAAGGGAACATCAAAGCGGTTAAAAAGGAAGTTCGTGGCGTGTTTAGTTCACTGTCTGCTACCACAAAAAGCGAGATTTACGAAGATAATATGAGCCGTAGTTTTCTGTTAGCGGTGGATGAAAGTAAGGAACAATCTCGCCGAATTATCGCCTATCAAAATCAAAAATATGCAGGCGAAGTCAGTCATCAATCCGAAGAAAAAACCAAACATGATGTTCAACATATCATCCGAAATCTTGTCCCGTATCACGTGATTAATCCGTTTGCAACACGATTAGAATTACCCGAAGAAGTGCATAAAATCAGACGATTAAACGAAATGTTTCAAAGCATCGTTCGTCAAATTACCTTGATTAATCAGCAAAACAGACAATTGACAGATGATGGAAAATTAATCACACAGGTGGAAGATTTAAAGCAAGCAACGGAAGTTCTCTTTGAAAGTATTGTGTTGAAAGTCGATGAATTAGACGGGAGTTTGCGTCAGTTTTTTGAGAAACTCAAAGCCTATTTAGCTAAAAAAGCACACAAAGAAAATGGCAATGGATCTGAAATCGACTTTACTCAACGAGAAATCCGTTTGGCGTTTAACATGAGCAAAGCGCAGTGTTCACGCTACATGAACAGCTTAATTGAACTCGAATACTTAACCAGTAAATATGCAGGAAACTTGCGTAAAATTGCTTATCGAGTGGATTATTGGGATGATTACCAAAAGTTAAGGCAAACCATTAAAGAAAAGATTTTGAAGCAAATAGAACAGTTATGATACCCACTGAAACAATAGGGAACAATCTTGGAACAATTAATTTAGACTTAACTATCTGAAATCTAAAATCTAACATCTTAAATCTATCCCATTGTTCCATGTTCCAAAAGTAGCCAACCTCAAATCTAACGAAGTGATTCGTAAACACCATAAGAAACAATAAAAACCAATGTGAACAAAACCGTCATAGTTATGCAAGATATACTCGATGAATTTAGAACAGAATTACAGCAATTAGGTTATTGTAAAAACATAGTCGACAACTATCCTAAACACGTCAAAGCCCTGTTTGAGCATTCTCATCAACTCATCACAACCATTGAAAGTCATCATATTGAAGCTTTTTATTTTCATTTGAAAACGGTGATTAGTAGCCGTCGAAAAAAGCCATTAAGTAACAGTTATATTCATTCTCAACTCTTTGCGATTCGCTTGTTCTTTGCCTATTTATTGCGTACAAAACAACTCATCAAAACGCCTTACACGTTAAAAATCAAACGTTCAGCCTATAAAAGTCGAGCTGTTTTAAGTGTCGACCAAATTGCCCTACTCTACAGCAATTGTGAAACGTTGGACGAAACGATGATTTTAAACCTGTGTTACGGCTGTGGATTAAGGCGAACAGAAGTCGAAAAGTTGTCGGTAGAAGATATTCATTTGACTGAAAAACGTTTGTATGTTCGAAGTGGAAAAGGAAAAAAAAGACGTGTTATTCCGCTTACAACAAAGCTTGTAGAGGATTTTAAGTTGTACCTGATTACAACCAAAAAAAGACGAGAAAATGAATCCATTTTACTGCTTTATCCAAACGGAAAACCAATGAGCGGAAACAAGATTTACACTGTTTTTAGTGGTGTTTTAAAACGTTCGGGATTAGATAAACAAGGCTTTAGCTTGCACAATCTGCGCCATAGCATTGCCACACATTTACTTGAAAATGAAATGACCGTTGAAATGGTTCGGGATTTTTTAGGACATGATTTACTGCGTACCACACAGATTTACACAAAAATAAAACCGTATGACTTTAGAAAATTATCTTGAAAAACAGTTACATAAAAGCACTGTTAGCAATTATTTATATGAGATCAATCGGTTCAAAAAACACTTTCCAAATCACGAAAAATGCCACTATTCACAGCTGATGCACTACATCGGGATTTTACGAAATCGTTACCAACCCAAAACCATTAAACGTGTGGTCTATGCCCTCAAAAAATACTATGATTATCTGATTGAAATAGAGGTCAGAAAAGATAATCCTGCACACTTTATCAAGCTTCGGGATGCAAAACCAACAGCCGTACAATTACAGGATTTATGGACGGATAAAGAACTGAAAACCTTACTTGAACCACGAAAAGAACGTTATCCTATTTTAGCCAAACGCAATCAAATTATACTGAGTTTATTCGTTCATCAAGCCGTTTTGGTCAAGGAAATTACCCAAATTCTACTCGAAGATATCGACCTCGAAAAAGCAGAAATTTACATCCGAGAAACAGGTATGACCAACAGTAGAACCTTGCCCTTAAAAGCAGAACAAATCCTTTTATTTTATCAGTATTTACAGGAAGATCGACCAGAATTAGAGCGAATAAAACAACCGTATTTTATTCTCAATAAATTAGGAAGTCCAACCACCGCAGACGACATCAATTACCTGTTATCGACTTATCAAAAAGGAGTTGATAAGCGATTAACTTCAGTTAAAATCAGACAAAGTGTGATTACTAATTTACTCAGTCAAGGGCATAATTTACGGGCAGTTCAGCTGTTTTGTGGGCATAAATTTCTGGACACAACCGAGAAATACAAACAATCCGGAATCAAAGCCTTACAAGATGCTATCGACAAGCATCATCCTTTACAATAGTTCTTTTTCTTTCAATTGAAAAAAAACACAACGAAACAAGCCATTTTTCGGGGTTATTTTGGCTATTTGCGGAGCGAAAACATAAAATAAATTATGGGCTGTAACGCCTATAATGAACGGAATTTTATGTTAAATAGCTTACCTTGTTTTTTGCTGCCGTAAATGAACGGGGAGCGCGGAGTGAATGTCTGTTTGTATCAAAAAGCAGGACAGCAAAAAAGAAGGGAAAAATAAAAACCGAAAAATGGCTTGGCTTATCCTATAAAAAATCTTTTTTTTCAATTGAAATTTATTATATTTGAGTGATAATGAAGCGTTCATTAAAAACTGAAGAAGTGTTGGAAATTTGAAGTGTATAGGGATGTAGGAATACAAATACAACGGCAAAGAGTTACAAGA
>NZ_DDBA01000060.1:0-7313 GCF_002333005.1 Empedobacter sp. UBA2044 | reverse complement strand
CAACGGCAAAGAGTTACAAGATGAACTTGGCTTAAATTGGTATAACTACAGATATCGCAACTACGATCCAACTATCGGACGCTTCTTTGGTGTTGACCCTATTTCAGAAGACTACTACAATATTAGTACTTACCAATTTGCTCATAACAATCCTGTCTGGAAAATTGAGATTGAAGGTTTAGAAGGAGCTCCTACTACAAATCAAGATATTCAAAGCTACGCAGGAAATAATAGGGATCCAGAATTAGAACTTATTGAAATGACTGCAGGAAGTATAAATTCAGTACGAGCATCATTTTCAAATTTAGTTGTAAGAGGAATCAATGTTTTTACAAATAATAGTATAAATAAAAAGTATGAAGTAGAAAACGGAGCGTTAGTCTTGTACAAAGATGTACCTAAAGAGTCTACTGGAGAAAAAATAATTAATACAGTAGGAGATATTGCTACATTAGCATTGACGGCTATAGGGGGAGTAGAAGGAACATTGACTGCACAAGGAGGTAAATCTGTTTTAACCAATACTGTTAATGATGTTAAACAAAAAGTTGTAAAGACATATCAAACTTATACTAAAACAAATATAAAGACTGGTGAAGTATACACTGGTAGAACTAGTGGTACAGGAACAGCTCTTGAGAATGTAGCAAAAAGAGATAAAAACCATCATATGAATGATAAAGGTTTTGGTCCAGCTGTTTTAGATAACTCTTCTACTAATAAGAATGCAATTAGAGGTAGAGAACAATATCTTATAAAAATTAATGGGGGAGCTAAATCTCAAGGGGGAACTTCAGGTAATGCTATTAACGGTATAAGTCCAAATAATAAGAATAGAACAAAATATTTAAACGCAGCGAAAGTTTTTGGTTTATGAAAAAACAAAGAATAACAAAAGGTAGTATATTAGAAATACCTATTGATAATAAATATTATATATATGCTCAAATTTTAGAAAAATCAAGTTATGTATTTTTCGATTTTATATCTAAAGAGCAAATATCAGATTTTGAATTACTAAATGAAAAACCAATTTTATTTATTATCTCTGTTTATGATCAAGTTGTTACAAGAGGAGAATGGCTTAAAGTAGGGAAAATAAACATAAGAAAAGAATTGGAGGTTTTACCAATGTTCTTTATTCAAGATCCAATAAATAAAGAAAAATTTAGGATTTATGATGCAAATACAGGAGAAATAGTTCCAGCAACAAAAAGAGAAATCATAGGGTTAGAAAGAGCATCTGTTTGGAATAAAACCCATGTTGAAGATAGAATAAGAGATTTTTATAATAAGGTGCCTTGCGTATGGTTAGAAGAGGACAGAAAGTTATTTAATAGAGAGCTTCCTTAGGTAGTTTTCCAGATGTGTTTTTATCACACAACTTACTAATTCACAATAAAACAAAAGGCAAACAAATGTTTGCCTTTTGTTATTTTATAAAGTAGCTAGATTTTTAACGTATAATTTTTTAAATTTATCGACATAAGTTCTTTGAGTTTGTTTTAGAAGAAAACAATTATTATCCATTTGGGTTAAAACATAGTGGATACAACAATACCAATCTTGCAAATGCTAACTATAAGTACAAATACAATGATTATGGAGAAAAAAGTTTTGAGTAAACTTTTGACGAACATAGCGCACGAAGTGCTGAACTGCAAGAGGAATTAAGCTTAAATTTATACGATTACGGAGCGCGTAATTACGAACCTGCGATTGGACGTTGGATGAATATAGATCCGTTGGCGGAGAAAATGAGACGTCACTCGTCTTACAACTACGCTTTTAATAATCCTGTATTCTTTATAGATCCTGATGGGATGATGGCGGAACCGCCAACAGGATGGGCAAGCGATTGGGAAGATGAAACAGGAAAGTACGTATATAATGAACAAAATCAATTACATAGTCGTTATGTTAACGGGGAGTTTGAAGGTTTTTATGACTCTGGAGAAATAAGTCTAGAAACAGCGGTAGTATCGGCAAAAACTGAAGGCTTTACAGCTTCAGCTTTAAGAGCATATGACAAAAGTTATAATCCTGATTATAGTCCGTATAATCCTGACGCTGTTACTATGGGAACAGGAATAACTATTACTGGGAATAAAGGGACTAGTTATACATTTGAAGCTGGAGTTATTTTTGCTCCTGGCGATATAGGATTATATTTTAATTCTGGAATGGGAGTTGGGACAACACCTGGAATAGGCGTTCCTGGTTTAAATGTAGGGTTTCATGATCGAAGAGAAAATAATATAGAAAGAGATATGCTTAAAAATATAGCTGGTACTTCTGCTTCTGCAACTATTGATGGCTCAATTATGGGATACACTATTGGTCACAGTTTAAATGAAAAAGGTGGTATAGATAATAAAGGAACTATAAGTAACACATTAACATTAGGAGACGGTAAATTTTTAGGTATTGGAGCAGGAGCCTCTGTATCTAAATCTTACACATTTTCTATAATAACAGGTAAAGTATATAATTAAACTTTGATTATGAGAAACCTTATTATTTTTACTCTATTTTTTTTTCTTAATTCATGTAAAATTGATTTTACCAATGGACAAGAACAATACGAATTAGATTATTCAGTAAACATTATTTCGAATAAAAGTTATAAAGAAGATAGAATTAAATCAGCTTTTTTCACAATTATCGGAAAAAATCCCGATACAAATAAAATTGATACGTTTGAGGATGGCAGATGGTTTTCTAACGTAAGTGATTCTATTGAAAAAGGTGATACTCTTTATAAAGTAAAAGGAGCGAATTTTTTTTTAATAAAAAAGAAAAATAATATTTTAAAAATAAATTCTAAAATTAATACAAATGGAGAAATGATAGAAGTTTTAAAAAGATAGAATCAAGGATATTATTTAAAAATGGGTAGTGTATAAAAAGTGTTGTTATTTCATAATACATTAATTACAAATAAAAATTCACAATAAAGTAAAAGGCAAACGTTAGTTTGCCTTTTGTTATTTTATAAAATAACATCAAATTATATCGTTTAACGCAAAAAATAACATCTAAATAAAGTTGTGTTTTTACTTATCTTCTTCGATAATCCTTCGACCGTTGTTCGATAAAACATACTTTTTCTCGAACCATTGTCGAAGGATACTCGAACAAACCCCGAAGAAATAGGCTATTTTGTCCTTCAAAAAAATAGACGATAAAATAAGAGGTATACCTTGTTGTGAAAAAATTGTAAATCGTCAGCAAAAAGTGGACATCTAAGACCTAAAATTTAAGCTAGTGTTTTAAAAAGCATTAACTTTAATTATGGCAAATTCAAAAAAGAAAACTCCTGAAAAATTTGTAAAAGATATTCGTCAAAACACAAGACGAATATTTACAGCGGAACAAAAGATTTTAATTGTGATGGAAGCCTTACGTGCTGAGATTTCAGTAGCTGAACTTTGCCGCAAATATGCTATTTCACAATCTCAATTTTATAAGTGGAATAAAGAATTTTTAGAAGCTGGTAAAAAACGATTATCTGGAGATATTACACGAGAAGCAACAAGTGATGATGTAAGTGATTTACGCAAAGAGAATCAGCGTTTAAAAGAGATTGTAGCTGATTTAGTTGTTCGCTATGATATCGTAAAAAAAACCTTGGATTCGTTGGATTAAAGACAAAATTCAAGAAATATATGCGATTATCAGCAAGTGAAAAACACGAAATTATACAGATTGTAACTCGCTCTGAAATTGGAGTTAAACGTACTTTAGAGGAATTTGGAATTGCACGAAGTACTTTCTATAAATGGTATTCAAATTTTCTAGAGAATGGATTTGAAGGTTTAGAATCAAAAAATTATTCAACCCATCGAAAATGGAACAGCATTCCCGATTCTCAAAAGGATTTAATTGTAGAATTAGCGTTGGATTATCCTGAATTATCTGCTAGAGAACTGGCTTTTAAAATGACCGATGAATTAGGGATTTATATCTCAGAATCGAGTGTTTATCGGATATTAAAGCAGAGAGATTTAATTCCAGCACCCAATCATATTTTAATTTCAGCCGCAAACGAATTTAAAGATAAAACGAATTTTGTTCATCAAATGTGGCAGACTGATTTTACTTATTTTAAAATTATAGGATGGGGATGGTATTATTTAAGCACAATTTTAGACGATTACAGTCGATATATTATTCATTGGGAATTGTGTAGCTCCATGAAAGCTGAAGATGTGAAAAGAACTGTAAAAACAGCAATTGAAAAAGCGAAATTAAAGACGAAACAGAAACCAAAATTATTATCGGATAATGGACCTTGTTATGTGTCAAGTGAATTAAAAGATTACTTGAAAAATACGCAAAAAATGGAGCATGTTAGAGGTAAACCACTACACCCGCAAACACAAGGGAAAATCGAAAGGTATCATAGAACAATGAAAAATGTAGTGAAATTAGATCATTATTATCATCCTGATGAGCTGAAAGAAGCTCTAAATAAGTTTGTAGAAAATTATAACAATTCTAGGTATCATGAGGCTTTGAACAACCTTACTCCTTCGGATGTTTATTTTGGTAGAGCAGATAAAATTTTGGAACAAAGAGCAATTATTAAACAACAAACAATTGCAAAAAGAAGGCAGTTGTATTTTCAAGAAAAAATAATAAATTTATAAACCAAACACTCTCTTAATTTTTAGAAAGAGGTGTCTCATTTATTTTGACAACATACAAACAGTGAATTTTTGATTAGAAAATAAATTATCGGATTTATTTTCTATTTTTTCTGTATTGTCAGAGTCATCATCATTACAAGATAAAAATACTGTAGTAGAAAAAATACTAAATAGACCAAGTAAGATTAATTGTTTTTTCATATTTAATTATTTAATTGTTTTTCTTAAATTTAAGAAAAAAAACAATGAAAAAAAAAATAATCTTGCTACTAATTATTACAATTCCTTTTGTGTTTTTGATATACTATTATTTAAACTTTGCTATAGATGACTATAGATGGATATTTATTATTTTAATATTTTTCTATATATATAGAAAATCAATAGATATAATATCATTCAAAAGTAATTTAGATTTTAAAGAAATTTTAAAATTCTATATACCTTTTTATAGTTATTTTAAAAAATAAATCTATTTGTTAATTAGCTAAAAAAAACAAGAATATAAAACCATTAGAAGGTAATGTTATGTTGGTTGGATGATCAATTGCATGTGGTTGAAATTTTCGAATAAAAGGATTGTTGATCCTCATTGTTTTTTCGGAAGAAATATGAAGAAAATAGAGTAATCCAATGCCTATAAAGATCTCAGTGAAAAATAGTATATTAATTTTAAACTTCGAATAAGAGGTTTGAATAATAATGGCAATATATGCGAGTAAAACAAAAACAATATTAAAAACTATGTGTTGTTCCCACGATAATTTTTCGAGAATCCCTCCACAAGAACATGGAATAAAATCGCTGTAATGTAAGATAATGTAAATGTAGGCAGTAAATGCGATCATTATAATGAAAGAGGCATGTAATGCAATTTGTCGTGTAGAACGAAAACACAATAATAGCGTAATAATGAGCTCTATACTTATTACGGCATAACCAATCCATGTTGCATAAGCTGTAAGAATAGGTGATTGTCCCAATTGCGTTTGAAAAGTCTCAAAATCGATCAGCTTACTGACTGCTGCATAGACAAATAAAACAATAAAAAGGTAGCAGATGAGTGTTTGTAAAATAGGAGTTACTTTTCTCATGTTTTTGTGTTTTACGGTTAACGGTAAAGGGTTAACGGTTAATGCTATACAAAGTTCAGAGAAGTTATTGAGCAAGTCAATACCTATTTTTAGAAAAAACAGACCAATTTTTGTTAATTCTACTCATTTTTTAAAAATAGAACTCATTTTTTTGAAAAACCTCTCATTTTTGATGAGTTTTAGAATTGTTCTATATAAGGTAGTCTTATTTTAACCAGATTATTTGAAAACCTTTTTCTCGATACAAAATTCTTTTAGAATTCCACTCGAAATGATGGTTGTGTAATTGAAATGGGCAGAATCTACAATGTGATTGTATTTATTTTAACCACATAGAGGTATAGAAATTAGAAGATTTACAAAAGAGTAATCAATAGTTTACCATAGAGTTTTCATTTTATGAAAATGAGAATATTTTTAGTAGAGAGGTTTACGGCCAAGAGTTGCTTGTGCTGAGCCTGTCGAAGCATTGATTACTTTTTTGTTCTCTTCCCTGTAAGGCATATGAATACCGATAATTAAAATAGATAAGCTATGAATAAAAAAGTGACAAAAGATTTCTCGATACCTCGAAATGACATATTGAATGCGATTCTGAGACAAGCCTAGAATGACAAAATCCGTAAAACGTTAAGCGTAGAACGTAAAACGTAGCAAAACCTATGTTTCTATTGTGGTTAGAGAAATTAAGTGTTAAAAAGTGTTAAATTCCTGTATCGGTGTATATCGAAAATGACACTTTTCTGTATCGGTTGTGTATCCGCGCTGTATCCATTCTGTATCCATTGTATATCCGTTCCGTATGGTTTGTTCGGTGTTCGTGTATCGGTGTTTAGTTTGTAAAAAGTACTATGTATTAAGTAAAAGTCACTTCGAGAGCCTCAGTGACCTTATTAATAATGAAAACGAATTTGAATGTAAAAAAATCCGACGATTTAGAATCGAAATGCAATTCAACTCTAAATTATTGGAATAAAAAAGTTGAGGTGTTTGAACGAAGTGAGTTATCAACTTTATGGAAATAATTTATTTAGTTGAATCATTGAGAGACTACTGTCGGCATCTTTTTTTGTTTCGTTTTTTGGATGAGCAAAAAATGAAAAGAAAATTTCATAAAATGACAGAATATTAGAGAAACAATATGTTAAAAAGTGTTAAATTCCTGTATCGGTGTATATCGAAAATGACACTTTTCTGTATCGGTTGTGTATCCGCGCTGTATCCATTCTGTATCCATTGTATATGCGTTCCGTATGGTTTGTTCGTGGTTCGTGTATCGGAAGGGATTGTTAAGATGTAGTATGTATTAAGTAAAAAGTACAGATTAGATGTGGGAATTGTAGTATGTAAAAAGTATAATGTAGTAAGTATTTGAGGTTAAGAATGAGGTTCTGAACATAATTACGAGAATAAGAAGATAATTAGTAGTTCATTATTTTATTACGTTCATTTTTACTCATGAGTTATTATTGTTTTTTAATGAATTCATATGCCCTACGGGGAAGTCTTGACACAAAAACGCACCAAAAAAGTCAAGTCCGTGCTTACAAGTCGGTCAATAACGGCT
>NZ_DDBA01000015.1:0-32383 GCF_002333005.1 Empedobacter sp. UBA2044 | reverse complement strand
TTTATAGATTGATAATTATCAAATAATTTTTATAAATTTATATCAATCAACAAAATAAAATATTTATAAAAAATTAAATTATGTTCGAAATTTATCAAGACAAAGCAGGAGAATATCGTTTTCGTTTGAAAGCTAAAAATGGACAAAATATTTTGGCAAGCGAAGGTTATAAACAAAAAGCAAGCTGCGAAAACGGAATTGAATCTGTTCGCAAAAATTCGCAAGATGATTCTAAATACGAATTAAAAGAAGGTGCTTCTGGTAAATGGCATTTCAATTTAAAGGCAACAAATGGACAAGTAATTGGGACAAGCCAATCGTACGAAACTGAATCTGGCGCTAAAAATGGAATTGCTTCTGTAAAAACAAATGCTGCTGATGCAGAAATAAAAGAAGTAGGAGGTTAATTACAAACCGTCATAAAAAGCTGAAGCCTTGGATAAATCCAAGGCTCAACCTAATTAACACTAATATGAATTAACACTAAAAACTTATGAAGTAAAATAATGTTCAACTTTATTTTAGATGCGATCCAAGCATCCAAGCAGTTTTTTGATGTTGTTCTAATAAACCAACTAAGAAATCCGAAGTTGATATATCATGAAACTCATCAATTTCTACTACAGCCTGCGCCAAAAAGTTAATAATAACTTCGTGATCGTGTAGTAAATCAGCAATAAAACTTAAACTATCTTTGTTTTCTGTTTTTCTTGTTTCTGATAAATGAGCTAACTGCAAATACTCTGCCATAGTTGCTGGTGCATAAACATCTTTTTGACGAATTTTTTCTGCAACATCATCTATAACAATTTGTAACTCGTTATATAACGATTCAAAATACACATGTATTGTCTGAAAATCAGGACCTTCTACATTCCAATGTGCATTTCTTGTTTTTAAGTATAAAATATGTTCATCAGCTAATAATTTAATTAAAATATCAGCGATTTTTTGCTTTTTTTCTGGCGATAATAATTTCATATGATTAAATTTTATATTGTCTATTTGATTAACTTTACTAAAGCAAATATAAAACCAGAAAATGAATAAATTATAGATTTATTAAATCTTATTTCTATTCTTTTATAATTAAAAACTATGAACGACTCGAATTAACTTAAAATAAATAATGATGTTTACTTAAAAACAGAATTATTATTTTTGATTAGACAAATTTATAGTGGTTTTTTCAATTAGAGCCATTTTGAAAAGTTAAAAATTAATTAAATTTCTATGAAAAAGTTTCTTTTATTTATCATTTCTTTAACCCTAAGCAACACTTCTTTTTCTCAAACAAATCAAAATCAAACACTTAATAATAATTGGCGTTTCGGTGGTGGTTTGGGACTATCTTTTGGGAATAATAGTTATTTTGGATTTAATATTTCTCCAAGTGTAGGTTATATGGTTGCAAACAATTTAGAATTGGGTGCGACAGCTGGTTATCAGTATGCAAAAGATGATTATGTAAAACAAAATTTGTTTAATGTTGGTCCTTACATTAACTTTTTTCCAATCGAAAATATTTTCTTGAGAGCCAATTATATGTACTACACAGGAAAACAAAAATACAACGATCGCACACCATATTACAACAGTATTTATGAGGCTGACATAGACGAATCTGCGTTATGGTTAGGAGCTGGATATCAATCGAGCGGACCAGTAAGATTTCAAGCTGGTGTGATGTACAATGTTTTATACAAAGAAAACGAAAGTATATTTTCTTCAGGATTACAACCTTTTATGGGCGTTTCAATCGGATTATAAGTGATAAAAAAATCCATCTAAAGTTTTTAGATGGATTTTTTTATATTTATTTCAATTCGTCTTTTAAAAATTTTCCTGTCACACTTTTAGAATTTTTAGCAATTTCTTCTGGTGTTCCTTCGGCGACAATTTTACCTCCTTTACCTCCACCATCAGGACCAATATCAATCACATAATCAGCCAACTTTATCACATCTAAATTATGCTCGATAATGATAACCGTATTTCCAAATTCCACAATTTTATTAATCACTTTCATCAACACATTTACATCTTCGAAATGCAAACCTGTTGTCGGTTCATCTAAAATATAAATTGTTTTTCCTGTCTGTTTTTTAGCCAATTCTGTTGCTAATTTCACACGTTGCGCTTCTCCTCCACTCAATGTTGTCGACTGCTGCCCAAGCGTGATGTAACCCAAACCTACATCTTGCAACATTTTCACATAACGAAATATTTTCGGAATTGCTTCAAAGAATTCTACCGCTTCATTTACCGTCATTTCTAACACATCTGAAATTGATTTTCCTTTGTAGCGAACCTCCAACGTTTCGCGGTTAAATCGTTTTCCATTACATGTTTCACATTCGACATGAATATCGGGTAAAAAATTCATTTCAATTACACGCAAACCTGCTCCTTGACAAGTTTCGCAACGTCCACCTTTTACATTAAACGAAAAACGTCCCGGTTTATAACCTCTAATTTTCGCTTCAGGTAAATTTGTAAACAACGTACGAATATCAGAGAAAATTCCCGTATAAGTTGCAGGATTAGAACGAGGAGTACGACCAATTGGCGATTGATCCACTTCGATTACTTTATCCAAATGTTCTAAACCTTCGATTTTTTTGTAAGGCATCGGATCTTTTTCTGCTCTAAAGAAATGTTGATTCAGAATTCTGTACAACGTTTCATTAATCAACGTTGATTTTCCAGAACCTGAAACACCCGAAACTACAACCAACTCTCCTAAAGGAATGGTAAGATTTACATTTTTCAGGTTGTTTCCAGATGCTCCAAAAAGTTTTAATTCATTCCCATTACCTTTTCTTCGTTCTTTTGGAACTTCGATTTGTAACTGATTGTTTAAGTATTTTGATGTTAATGTATTTGATTTTAACATTTGTTCTGGTTCACCTTCCCAAACAATTTGACCACCATTTTTTCCTGCTTTTGGTCCAACATCAACCACATAATCTGATTCCAAAATCATGTCTTTATCATGTTCTACAACCAAAACTGAATTTCCGATATCGCGTAATTTCTTTAACGAATCTATCAATCTGACATTATCGCGTTGATGCAAACCAATACTTGGCTCATCTAAAATATACAACACATTCACCAATTGAGAACCAATTTGCGTTGCCAAACGAATTCGTTGCGCCTCGCCTCCAGAAAGTGTTCTAGAAGAGCGATTAAGACTTAAATAATCTAATCCGACATCTAATAAAAAAGATAAACGCGTATAAATTTCTTTCAGAATCTCGTGCGCAATTTGTTGTTGATTCGACGTCATCGAAACTGGTGCATTTTCAATCCATTTTTGCAACGATTGAAGATCCATTTCCGCAACTTCACCAATATTTTTATCATCGATACGAAAGAAAAGTGATTCTTTTTTAAGACGTTTCCCTTCGCAAGTTGGACAAATAACTTTCTTTCCAAACTTTTTGCTAATCGAACTTGAAGACGGATTATTTTTATCTTCCATTATTTCAGAAAGAAATTCATTCAATCCTTCAAAATCGATTTTATATGTTTTTTTAACTGATGCAAATTTAAGATCAAGATTCAATGTTTCTTTCAAACCATTCATTACATCATCAATCAATGCTTGAGGAAGTTTTTTGAAAGCAACTTTCTGGTCAACATTATGTTTGACAAAAATCGCTTCCAATTGTTTTTCTATTCGAGAAGATGATTTTAACGTCTCAAATAATTCTTCCAAATTATCAAACAACGATTTATCTTTATCTTGAAATAATTTTTCGTGATTTACCACTTTCAACTCACCTAAACCTGTACACGTCGGACAAGCACCTTTTGGTGAATTGAACGAAAATGTATTCGGTTCTGGCAACGCATATGACATTCCTGTCGACGGACACATCAATGAACGAGAAAAGAATTTCGTTTCATTGGTTTCGTAATCCAAAATCATCGTAATCCCATTACCTTGTTGCATTGCATGATCGATACTTGAACGCAAACGTTGATCATTCACCTTATCATTCAACAACATTTTGTCCACCATCAATTCGATATCATGCGTTTTGTAACGATCTAACATCATTCCAGGCGTAATATCTTGCAACTTGCCATCAATGCGCATTTCAAGAAAACCTTTTTTAGAATATGTTACAAAAACTTCTCGATAATGACCTTTTCTTGAACGTACAATTGGCGCTAAAATCGCAATTTTCTTCTCGCTGTATTGTGTTCGAATCAACTCAATAATTTGCTCTTCTGTGTAAGCAACCATTTGTTCGTTTGTTTCGACTGAAAAAGCCGTAGAAGCACGCGCATACAACAAACGAAGAAAATCATAAATTTCTGTAATTGTACCAACAGTGGAACGCGGATTTTTATTGGTCGTTTTTTGCTCAATTGCAATAACAGGCGACAAACCATCAATTTTATCAACATCTGGACGTTCTAAACCTCCCAAAAATTGACGTGCATAAGCCGAAAAAGTTTCGATATAACGACGTTGTCCTTCTGCATAAATCGTATCAAAAGCCAACGAAGATTTCCCACTTCCACTTAAACCCGTGATTACCACAAGCTCGTTTCGAGGAATCTTTACATCAATATTTTTTAGATTATGTTCACGTGCACCGTAAACTTCAATAAAATCTTTTTCCATGTTCGTTTGTAAGAAGTTGCAAAAATACAAAAAAAGCCACATTACTGTGGCTAAGTGTACTTTAAAAATTGTTAATTCTTAAGTATTTATTGTTTTTTAATTGGAATATAAATTCGAGAAATTAGTTTTAAACTATCTGTTTCCTTCGGATCGTTTAACATAATTTCTAATTGTTTTGTATCCAGTTGTAATTTTTTAGATTTTGCATAATTCTTCATTTTCTCGATTGTTTGCGCACGCTTAGAACGAGGTCCTAAATGCAATGTCAACAAATAATCTCCACCAGGAACAACCACTTTTTTCATCTCTTTTTGCAAAGGCAAATCTTCTATTAATTGTATTCCAGCAAAAAATGTTGTCTTATCTTTTTCTTTATCAAAATCAGTAAAGTAGACATATGGAAAACCTAAATCGAAATCAAAACCACCTTCATCTTTATTCATTAACGATTTATAAATCACCTCAAAAGCACCATCTACTTTATCCATTATATCTTTTTCCGCTAAACTTGATTGTTTACGAATCGCTAATAAATTTGTTCGACCTAATTCTACAATTCGATATTCACCATAATTCAATCGTCCTTCTTTTTGATCCTTATCTAATCTAACTTTCACTTTTTGATTTAGGTTATCCAAAGATTTTTCAAATTTAGATTCAGGATTTTTGAAAAAAGCAAAATAGCGGTAGAAATAAGGAATTTCTTGACTTAAATAATTCAATTTTGCAGTTGTTTTCCCATTTTCTTGTTGTTCAAATTTGACATTCAAACTATCTAATTTTTCCCAACCATCATATTTTATCGTATAATTAACGAAACGATTAATCGAAAAATTTTCAATCGTTACTTTTCCTGAAGCAATTGAAGCATCTTCTGAATCCCATATCATATAATTTTCGTCCTCTTCTTTTGTATTCGAAAATTTCTTGATTGTCAAAGAATCCGAAGCTGTAAATTGTTGCCATTTCGAGAATTGACGAAGATTATAAAATTCGTCGTACACCAAACCAACAGGTGCATCAAATTCATATTGCATTTCTTCGTCGAAACGATTCGGTAAAACGATTGGTAATAAAGCCAAAACCGCAATAATGATTACTAAAAAAAGATTTATTTGTTTCATTTACAAAATTGATTGTACAAAAATAGAAATACTTTGTAGGACTCTTAATATTAATCTGAATTAATCTTTTAAAAATAGTATATTTGAGTAAATAATATAAACTTATGGACTTTACTAATTTAATTCAAGGAGCAATGGGACAACAAATTGTTGGTTCTGCTGCAAAACAATTAGGGATTAATGAATCTCAAGCTCAAACTGCTGTTGCAGCAGCTGTACCTTTTTTATTGTCTGCTTTAAATAAAAATGCACAAGGCGGAGGTGCTGAAGGAATTTCGAATGCTTTGAATCAACATGACGGGAGTATTTTGGATAATCTTTCTGGATTTTTAGGTCAAGGAGGAAACCAACAAGATGGATTAGGAATTTTAGGTCACGTTTTAGGAAATAAACAACAAAATGTAGAATCTGCAATTTCTCAACAATCTGGATTGAATACAGCACAAGTTACTCAAATTTTAGCGTTAGTTGCGCCAATTGTAATGGGCTACTTGGGTAAACAAAAACAATCTGCTGGATTAGATTCAAATGGGATTGCTGGTTTATTAGGCGGTTTAGTTGGTGGTTCTACAACTCAAACAAACCAAAGCGGAGTAAATTTAGGAGGTTTCGAAAAATTGTTAGATCAGGATGGTGATGGACAATTAGGAATTGGAGATGCCATGAGTTTATTGGGTGGATTTTTCAAAAAATAAGTCTTGTCTTAAACTGAATAAAAATACAAAATTTATTAAGCAGGAAATTTTCCTGCTTTTTTTGTTTCAAAAATTATCAACCTATATATTCTAAGTATTCGAAATTATCAAATTCATAAATATTAAAAGTTTGATTTAAAAAATATATTATTTTATTTGTTATTTAATATAATTTTATCAACAATAAAACACAAATAGCATGGATACTTTATTTTACTCAGAAAAATTCATTCAAAGAATTAAATCAAAAAACCCTAACGAAAAAGAATTTTTACAAGCAGTTGAAGAAGTTTCCGAAACCATTTTACCATTTGTAGAAGAAAACCCTAAATACAAAAAGTTCAAAATTCTTGAAAGAATTGCAGAACCAGAACGTATTATTCAATTTAGAGTAACTTGGGTTGATGATAAAGGCGAAATCCAAATCAACAAAGGTTATCGTGTACAAATGAATTCTGCGATTGGTCCTTATAAAGGTGGTTTGCGCTTTCATCCATCTGTTAATCTTTCTATTCTTAAATTCTTAGCTTTTGAACAAGTTTTCAAAAACAGCTTGACAACTTTACCTATGGGTGGCGGAAAAGGTGGTTCTGATTTTGATCCAAAAGGAAAATCGGACATGGAAATTATGCGCTTCTGCCAATCTTTTATGAGCGAATTATCTCGTCATATTGGTGCAGATGTCGATGTTCCTGCTGGTGATATTGGCGTTGGAGGACGAGAAATTGGTTATTTATTTGGTCAATACAAACGAATGCGAAACGAATTTACAGGTGTTTTAACTGGAAAAGGATTAGAATATGGCGGTTCTTTGATTCGTCCTGAAGCTACTGGTTACGGCTTATTATATTTTGTAGAATGTATGTTAGCCGAAAAAAAAGAAACCTTAAAAGGAAAAACAGTTTCTATTTCTGGCTCTGGAAATGTTGCACAATATGCTGCTGAAAAGTCTCTGGAATTAGGCGCAAAAGTGGTTACACTTTCTGATTCTTCTGGATATATTTATGATGAAGACGGTTTTGATACAGAAAAACTAAATGTCATTTTCAAAATTAAGAATGATGATTACGATAGAATTTCAAAGTATGTTGATTATTATCCAAACGCTAAATTTTTCTCCGACCAAAATCCTTGGAAAGTTCCTTGTGATATAGCTTTGCCATGTGCAACACAAAACGAATTGGATTTACAAGATGCGCAAACTTTACATCTCAATGGTTGCAAATTGGTTGCCGAAGGTGCTAATATGCCAACAACTCCCGAAGCGGTTCATTATTTTTTGGATCATCAAATTTTATACGGTCCTGGAAAAGCTGCGAATGCTGGTGGTGTTGCAACTTCTGGATTGGAAATGTCTCAAAATTCGATCCGTCAAAATTGGAACAGAGAAAAAGTAGATTATCGATTAAAAGAAATTATGATAAAAATTCATCACCAATGTAAAAAATATGGAAAAGGTGAATTTCAAGAAAATATAAATTATTACAAAGGCGCTAATATAGCTGGTTTCGTAAAAGTTGCCGATGCTATGATTGCTCAAGGAATATAAAAATCCATTTATAAAATTCGGTTCCCTTTACTGAATTTAGAATTCAATTGTTTGTTATTAAAGCTGGACTTCTGTTCAGCTTTATTTTTTTAGAGTGGAAAATTAATTTTAAAACCAATACCTCGAACAGATTCAAATTTTATCATTTCGTCGTTCTGAAAATATTTGCGCAAACGTGTCATAAAAACATCCAAACTTCTACCCATAAAATAATCGTTTTCACCCCAAATTTTTTCTAAAATCTCTTTACGACTCACTAATTTTTGATTATTCTGAATCAAGAAACTCAACAATTCTGCTTCTTTTTCTGTTAACTGAAATTTTTCTTCTTGATAAGATAATTGCAATTGATTTGGAAGAAAAACATAAGCTCCAATTTTGATCAATTCTTCTAAAACAGGTTGATTTCGTTTCAAAATATTTTTTATTCGCAAGACCAATTCTTCAGGATCGCAAGGTTTTGTGATATAATCATCTGCACCTAATTTCAAACCTAAAACACGATCAAAACTTTGCGCCTTAGCAGTCAAAAATAAATATGGAATTGTAATGGTTTCGGCTAATTTTTTCGCCAAAGAAAAACCATCAATTTCGGGTAACATGACATCAAAAATGATTAATTGAGCTGATTCCAACGATTCTATTTCCTTCAATAGTTTTTGTGGATGATCAAACCAAGTCACTTCAAAATCAGAAAATTCTAGATATTGTTTGAGAACAGTTCCCAAATCTTGATCATCTTCTACTAAAATTAATTTAGTTTTCATTCGGCATAATGATTAAAAATTGAACACCTTTGTCTTTATTATTCTGAACGTTAATTGTTCCTAAATATCGTTCGATTGTATTCTTGACCAAAAATAATCCAACACCCAAACCGCTTACATTTTGGTTAATAGAACGATTCACACGATAATATTTATCAAAAATAAGAGGCAAATCATTGGTTGGAATTCCAATTCCATTATCCGAAAAATTCAATGTTATTTTTTTTTGAAATTTAAAATCTAATACAATTTCAGTAGCTCCATATTTGACTGAATTTTCAATTAAATTCTGAGCAATTTGTTTAAAATCGTTTGTTTTCAGTACATTATTTTTCTCGAAAATACTTTGATTAATAAGTTTAATTTCTGGATATTGAAGTTGAATCTTTTGGATAATTTCATTCAAAATAACCTCATCTAACAATTCAGAATTTTCGTCATTTTTCACAAAAATAGAATCAACAGTTTGCTCCAAACGATTAATTTGTCTGTTCATCATTTGTTGCGTTTCTGGATGTTGAACTTGATGCAAAGCAAATTTCATCGTCGTAATTGGCGTATTCAATTCATGCGCAATAGAGTCTATTGTCAAATGTAATTGATTGATTTTTTCTTCTTGTTTCGATAAATTTTTAAGACTTTTCCAATACAAAAAGACAATTAATCCAACAATCAACAAACTCACAATGATTAAAGGAATAATTTTCTTGAGAATTAAAAATTTCAAATTCAGTAATTCAAAATCTGTCTTTCCTCTAATTTTATATTTATGACGTTCATTTTTATTAATTCCTAAATCAGAATCTGTTTGATTACTAATATCATCCGATGACCAAACACTTTGATTAATATTAGTTGGTTTCGCAATTTTATTTGTCGTTTCGTAAATCACATACTTTTTCTTTGGCAATAATTCTTTATGATTCAATTCATCATAAACCGAATAAACATCTGTACGAAGCGCTATTTCAAAATTATTTTCCTTAGAATAAACGTCTAATAGAGAATCTACAATTGGCGTATAAATCTCATAATTATAATCTACTTTCGTTCGAATTATTTGTAATTCATCAAACTGTTTTTTTTCATCATGATTCAGTTTTTTGAAATAATCTAAAATCTTATCATCATTAGAATCTGTTTCATATTTTGACATAAAATTCATCACTTTAACTCCAATTTCACACGCCTCTTTATTCATATCTTTCTCAATCAATCGATACAAATTGTAGATATAATACCCTTGCAATGCAACCAAAACGATCAATGCAAAAGAGAAAATAAATGTATAATGTTTTTTAGATAATTTCATAAGCTTTCCATCAATTCAAAAATACATTGTTTTCGCACATAAATTACACATTAACTCATCGTTAACCGTTCATTAACCAAGTAAAATCGAAACTTGAAAGAGATTTGTTAAAAATCTGAACCATGAAAATAGTAATAACATTTTTTCTGCTACTTCCAAATTTAATTTTTGCACAAATTATTTCTGGAAAAATTATCGATGAGCAAAATCAACCAATCAAAAATAGTTCTATTGAAGTTGAAATTCCTTCACAAGATCCAATTGTAGCTGAATCGAATGAAAATGGCGAATTTAATTTTGAGCTTCATCAAGCACAATCATTTACAATTTACATTAAAGAATTTGGTTACCAAGAATTTGAAAAGACATATCAAGCTAACTCAGAAAACTCTTTGATTATTACGCTTCAAAAAGATGAAACAATTAACTTAAAAGACGTTGTTTTTTCTAGTCAAAAACCTTTGTTGAAACGAAAAATTGATCGAATAGAATTTAATGTCGAAAATACGCCTTTGCAAAATTTAAGTGCTTGGGATATCGTGAAAAACACGCCAAATGTTCTTCTAAAAAATGAACAGTTAAGTGTGAGAGGAAATACGCAAATTTTAGTCACAATTAATGATAAAAAAACATTAATGTCCCAAGATGATTTGAAACAATTGTTGGAAAATACTGATGGTGCAACAGTTTCTTCGGTTGAAGTCATTACCAATCCGCCTGCAAAATATGAAGCTTCTGGAAGCGCGATTATAAATATTAAAATGAAGAAAAATGTGCTTTCTGGTTACAAAGGACAAATTGCGACACGTTATCATCAATCTATTTATAGCAAAGGAATGCTGGGTACTACCCAATCTTACAATACAGAAAAATGGCAATTGACAGGAAGTTATTATTTTGTGAATGGAAAATATGTTCGCAAGAATTTTGATGTAACAACTTATGAAAAAGATCAGACACGCTGGGAAAGTGACATGATTCGTCGAACAGTTGCGAAACAACAACATATTTACAACTTTGCTTCTCAATATTCAATTGATAGTTTACAGAATTTTCAGTTTGGAATAAATGGTTCTAGAAATCCTGCTTCAATTGGGAATTATAACGTTCCGACAAATATTTACAATACAACAAATAATCAACTTGAATCATTTTATAAAACACAAAATCATCGTCGCGAAGCTTCAAATAATTTTAATACGTATTTGGTTTATGACAAAAAAATTGCGAAAAATAATTTGACTTGGAGTAACAATTTTAGTCATCGTTATTACAAAGAAAATCAAGATGTTTTAACAAAACTGAATTTCAAGGATAAACCTTATGAAGAAAATCGTTTTTTGAGTGCTGCACTTCAAAAATTGAATCTATTTTCTACACAAATTGATTATAGTTTCACTAATGAAAATTTCGGCTTGGAAGCGGGAGCGAAATATAGTTTTGTGAAGAATGATAATGATTTAGATTTCTTTGAGTCGATTCAAAATCAAATCGAATATCAACCCGAAAAAAGTAATATTTTTGATTACAAAGAACAGATTTTTGCGTTGTATATTTCTGGAAATTACAAATGGAAAAAATGGGAAGCAAAAGCTGGTTTGAGATCTGAAACAGCTCTTATAAATACGATTTCTGATAATCCAATTAGCCAAAATAAACGAACAAACACCGATCTTTTTCCAACTTTATACGTCATGTATAATTTTGAAAATACTGGACAAATTGGTTTGAATTATGGAAAAAGAATTGATCGACCAGATTATAATTTCTTGAATCCTTCAAAATCATATTACAATCTGTTTTCTTATTTTCAGGGCGATGCCAATGCAATTTCTACGATTATTCACAATTTGAGTTTATCTTACACTTTGAAAGATTGGAATTTTGAAGCCTATTATCGATACGAGAAAAATCCAGCGATGGAAATTTCTATTCAAAATCCTGAAACTTTCGAAACAGTTTATCATTTTACAAACATCAAAAATGGAGAAGCTTTTGGAGCAAATCTTTCGAAAAATTTTAATCTAAAATCGTGGTGGAAACTGAATTTATTTACATTTGTGGAATATAATCAAAATTATTTTTTCGGACCAGATCAACAACAATACAAAAATGATGTGTTTACTTATTATATTTCTTTAAGCACTCAATTGGATTTAGACAAAGCAAAAACATTTAATATTTCGACAGGATATCATTATAATTCCCCAGCTATTCAAGCTTCATTTGATATTAGTTCTTCTCAAAATACATATTTGATTTTAAACAAAAAAATATGGGATAAACGTTTTGAAATTGGTTTGGTTTTCAATGATATTTTTAAAACTGATCGCAATACGATTTCTACGAAATACGCAAACCAAAATCAATATTTCAAAGATTATCGCGATACACAATATTTTATGTTGAATTTGAAATACAATTTCGGAAACCAGAAAGTAAAAGAAGCGAAACAAGCGGAAAAAACTGCAGAACAAAATAGAATTTAGCGTTACAAAAAAAACTTAAGTTTTATTAAATTTGAGGAAAAGCAATAAAATGAATTCAGTAAAAATCATTCGAACAAATTCTTCTAACAAAGATTTTCAAGAATTGGTAACAGAATTAGATAAAGATTTAGCGATAAGAAATGGCGAATTTCATTCTTTCTTTTCGCAATACAATAAAGTTGACAAAATAAATCACGTTGCTATCGCCTATTTAAACGAAAATCCTGTTGGTTGTGGCGCTATAAAACATTATTATGATACAACGATGGAAGTGAAAAGAATGTATGTAAATCCTGATTTTAGAGGAAATAGAATTGCAGCTAAAGTTCTGAATGAGTTAGAAAATTGGGCAATCGAATTAAATTATGAACGATGTATTTTGGAAACCGGATTGAAACAACCCGAAGCAATCGCGTTGTATGAACGATGTGATTACACAAGAATCGAAAATTACGATCAATACAAAGACATCGAAGAAAGTGTTTGTTATGAAAAAATATTGAAATAGAAAAGCTGAGCGATGCTCAGCTTTTTTATTATTTATTAGATTCTTTTACCATTTTGTTCATTTCGGATGCCGTAATTTCACCATCCATAATCATGTACATTTGTTGATCATCGCTGTTAATACTCATCAACACATTTTTAAAAACTTTCGCATTTGCATTTTCCGTTAAAAAGCGAATTTTACTTCCGTCCTTATTTATCGACATCAATTTTTCGAAATAGATTATTTTTTCAAGAAAACAGTTCCTCCAGCTTGCGCTTTTGGAAAAATTGTAACATCAGCAATTTGTACATGTTCTGGTTGTTGCAACAAATACTCTATTGCATTTGCAATATCCTCTCCAGCCAATGGTTCAAAACCTTTGTATACATTATCCGAAAGTTCTTGATTTCCTTTGAAACGAACCAAAGAAAATTCTGTTTCTACCGCTCCTGGCGCAATATTGGAAACTTTGATTCCGTAAGGTAACAAATCATAACGCATTCCTTTGCTTAACGATTCTACCGCCGCTTTCGACGCACAATATGTTCCTCCATTTGGATAAACTTCTTTTCCCGCAATCGAAGAAAGGTTGATGATATGAGCATTTGATGATTGTTTAAGAATTGGAATAATTGCTTTCGAAACGTAAATTAATCCTTTTACATTGATATCAATCATTGCTTCCAAATCCTCCAAATCAGCTGTATCAAAAGGTGCTAATCCGTGCGCATTTCCCGCATTATTGATTAAAACATCAATATTTTTCCACTCATTTTCTAAACTTTCTACTGCATTAAAAACAGCTTCCTTGTCTCGAACATCAAATTGAATGGTTTTTACTTCCGTAATTTGACTCAATTCTGCCTGAATTTCATCTAATCGTTCTTGACGACGCCCACACAAAATTAAACGATAATTTGGTGCTAATTTCTTTGCTGTCGCCATTCCTATGCCAGATGTTGCTCCGGTTATGAAGACTGTTCTTTTCATTTTCTTAAATAATTAAAAGTGCTTTTTTAAGACCGTCTAAGATACAAGCTAAAAAGAAATTAAAAAATGATTTATCCTGTTTTCGTTCGATATTTTCTACTTTTTCTTCTTTCATTTTTCCACGAGAATCATTCTTTACCGCTGCATTTCCAACTGCTGATAATAATTTCCTTTTCGAACCATCATCACGCAAAACATTCACTTTCAAATTTTGATAATCTATTCCAAAATTTCCTCCAGCAACTTTATCATTTCCATCAAAATTAAATTTTATTTGATTGAAAAATCCATCAACAGAAACCTTAAGATATGGTTTCACAAAAGGATCGAGATTTTTTGCAGGAAGTTTTGAAATTGAACCATTGATATTAAATTTCTCTGAACGATTCATTGGATTAAATGTCCAATTTGCACGCAAATCTCCATTCATAAATTCTGAATGCCAATCAACATCAACGTTTGGTAAAGATATTTTACGATAACCCGAATTGACATTTTTAACCCTTGCATTTATCGACGAAAACGTCAATTTTCCTGTTCCAATACTTTTAGCCGTTTCCTCTTCATATTCTAATTTAGAGTTGACCAATTGCAACTGTTTCACCCCTAAATCGAATTTCATTTCACGTAATTTTTGTGAAAACATTGTTTTACGTTTTGTGTCATCAGGTGGAACCAAACTTCTATAAATATTTGCATAAAGCTGGTTCAATTTTATTTGATTCGCTTTCAAGAAAAAATCTTTTGAAGGCGAAATTCCCCATTGTATACCGTTTCCTTGCAATTGTTTCACAGAAACAGTATACAAATCAGCTTGTTTTTGCAAAGATGCAGTATATGCTTTTCGAGTAAGTTTTGGTGTCAATTTTAATTGATTTAACGTCAAATTTCCATTCTGAAACTGCAAAGCTCCAGTAGTCATCTTATATATTTTTCCTAAATCAAAATCGATTCCCGAAGATTTCAGTAATACAGATTTATACGAAAAAGGAATCGCTTCTTGAATTGTTTTTGGATCAACATTAATTTGATTAAACGCTAACTGAATTTGCTTCAATGTTAAATTCGGCGTTTTTTGTTGATAAGGAATCACATCTAAATGTCCATTTACCAACGAAATTTTATCGACTTTTATAACATCGTTAAATTCTTTTGACGTTTTTCCTTCTCGTTGCGCCACTCGTCTGGGCTGTCCATAAATCGTAAATTTTGGATTTTTGAAAATAACCTGATTGATTCGAAGTTCTTTCCCATAATCATTTTTCAATCCTAAAACCGTCAAATTAACATTATTGAAATCAAATTTTTGTAAAGCAATAAAACGTGATTGCTTGATTTGAATTGTATCAATTCCAAGGTTAAAATTAATCAAGAACTTTTCTGTTACTTTTTCAACTTTCTTCGCAATAACTTTTTCATTCTTTTGATCGATGATTTTCACATTTACCTCATCCAATTTGATTGAGTTTGTATGAAAATAAAAATCACCATTTTTTATTCCCCAACTGTTATTATTCAACGTCAAAATTGGCGCTTCGACATCTAATAATGTATTTGATTTAGTATAATTTTGATTAAATTGATTTTTTGAAATTAATGGTTTCATTTTGAAATTTTTCAGAATCAATTTCTTTTCAGTTAAATCAAAATTAGATGCTGTTAAGGTATGCATTTCATTCAATCGATAATACATCGAATCCAACTTAATACGAAAAGTTTTATAATCAATCGGAATATCATTTGTGCGTGTCAACGCATTCATTTTTATTCCTTCGATATTTAACGCCACATTATTTATTGCATATTTTACCGTTTTTGCATTCGAGTAGAGTGAACGAATTTTACCGTTTTCTATTTGCAACTTTTTGATATTAATTAACTCCGCATCTTCCGTTTTTATGCTTACTTTTTTGATTGATTCTTTCTCAACTTTATTCTCTGGTTTAGCAGAAATAATGGTAATTTTTGGCTTTTTGAATTTAATTAAATCTGTTTTAAAATATAATTTATCTTCTGAAGTAAATCCCCAATCCATCTTAGAAAGCGAAAGAAGTGGCGATTCAATATCTAATAAATCATTTTCAGAATCGTTTTGAACGTACATTTTTCCGTTCATTTTAAGTGGTTTCATCAAGAAATTATCCAACTCAAAATCAGTTTCATTAAAACGAACTTTTCGTGCTCTAATCAATTGTTGATCTTTAACCACAAAAAACATCGAATCTAATTTAATATCAAAAGCAGAATATCTGAACGGAATTTTTTTGTCCGCTGTTCGCTCATTGAAACGAACACCGTCAAAATCAATCGAAAAATTAGAAACATTTGCAATATGTTTTTTCCCTGATTGAGAATACAAATTGAATTCGCCGTTGTTTATATTTACATTGGAAACATCAATACTTTGACCAACTTTGGATTGCGCTGTATCTTTTTTGACCGAATCTTTTTTCTCTTTAAGATAATAATTTACAGAGGGATTATTGATGTTGATTGAATATGCTGTAACTTCTTTTTTGGTAATTAATTTTATAAAATTGATACCGACAACATTTATTTCTTTCACTTTTCCTGTTGCATCAATCGAATCCTTTATCAACAAAGAATCTTTTGGAGAAACTTCAACATTTTTTAGTGATAAAGACGAATTAAAAATAGAAAAGCTCAAATCTTCGTAAGTCAGATTATAAGCCGTATCGTTTTTTTCTGCAATGATTTTTGGAAGTCGATCATTCAGAAAATAGGAGATGTAAAAACTTAAAATAAAAAGTACCGCAATAATAGAAATTAAAGCGATACCTATTTTTTTTATCCAACGGTTTTTAATCATTGATATAGTTTGGTTAACAGTCTTAAGAACAATTATTATACCAGATATAACAAAATGTTAAATTTATTCGTTGATATCGTAGATTTCTTTGATATTTTCTAAGATTTTATCGAAGTTTAAATTCAAATCAATTAATTTCCCAGTAAACAAATCGAACACCCAACCGTGTACTTCCAATCCATTTTCCATAGCACGTTGCACGAAAGGATTTTTTACCACATTTACACATTGTTCTTGTACATTTAACTCTACCAAACGATTATAGCGCATTCCTTCGTTTTCGATTGCATTTAATTCTTCTGAATGTAAACGATAAACATCTCGAATATTACGCAACCAAGGATTCATCATTCCTAAATCTTTCGGAATCATTGCAGATTTAATCCCTCCACAATTATAATGTCCACAAACTATAATATGTTTCACTTTTAGGTGTTCTACCGCATAGTCTAAAACAGAAGTGGTATTCATATCCAAACTAATTACCATATTAGCAATATTGCGGTGTACAAAAACCTCACCTGGCTCCGCTCCCAACAACTCTTCTGCCGTCACACGACTATCCGAACAACCAATGTAAAGCACTTCTGGATTTTGACCAGCCGAAAGCTTATCAAAATATTGCTCGTCTTGTCCTAAACGTTTATTTACCCACTCTTGGTTGTGTTCAAAAACTTTTTCTAAATTCATAATTTTCTAAATTACATCTTGTACTTCTGGATGTTTACCAACATAAACGCTCACATAACTACAAAATGGAATGATTTTCAACTGATTTTTTCTTGCGTAATCTACAGCTTCTAACACTAATTTTTCGGCCAAACCTTGTCCTCTCAATTCGGGATTAACACCTGTATGATTAATCAACATTTGTTTTTCTTTCAGCATAAAAGTTAATTCACCAACTTCTTTATTATTCTCATCAAGAAGTATAAAAACTCCATTTTTTCCTTCTAAATTCAATTCAATTTTCATAGAATAGTATTTTAAATTCAAATTAATCTTTTTGGATGAGATTTGGTCAAAAAGATTTGTTAAAAGTCTCGATATACAAGACAAATTTACGGGTGAAAAGTTTTTAATTCAAAGAAAATTTAAACAAATAATAACAATCAATTTACAATCATCTTTCTATTTGATAATCAACAACAAGCCATTCTATATAATATTTAATGTATAGGTTTGAGTTTTTTACTTGATTATTTATTACATTTGTTAGATATTTTAAGGAAATATTCTTCATATGAAATTTATTGTATCGAGCAACACGTTATTAAAAAATGTTAACTTAATCGGAGGGGTTATTAACTCTAATAATACTTTACCAATCCTTGATAATTTTTTATTCGAATTGGATGGTAGCCAATTAACTATCACTGGTTCTGATTTAGAAACAACAATTTCAACAACTTTAGAAGTTGAGTCTAATGATAATGGAAAAATTGCAATTCCATCAAAAATCTTAACTGACACGTTGAAAACTTTCCCTGCGCAACCGCTTACTTTTATCCAAAAAGAAGGAAATACGTTGGAAATTGTTTCAGAACAAGGAAATTATCAGTTAGCATTCGAAGACGCAAACGAATATCCTCAAACGCCAGATATCGAAGACGCAAGCTCTACAACACTTAGTGCAAGCATTTTATCAGAAGCAATTATCAAAACTATTTTTGCGACAGGAAACGACGAATTACGTCCAATTATGACAGGAGTCTTCTTCCAAGCAAATGCAGATATTTTCCGTTTTGTTGCTACAGATGCGCATCGTTTGGTAAAATATACTCGCAATGGCTTAGACAATTTACAAGCTGCTGAATATATTATGCCGAAAAAACCACTTAACTTATTGAAAAATATTTTAGGAGGAAATAATGACGATGTAACAATCGAATATAACAATACAAATACACGTTTTTCATTCCAAAACATCGTGTTAACTTGTCGTTTGATTGATGGTAAATATCCTAATTATGAAGCGGTAATTCCAAAAGAAAATCCAAATGTATTAACGATTAACAGAAACTTATTCTTGACATCTTTGAAACGTGTGGCAATTTTCTCTAACAAAACAACAAACCAAGTTCGATTAAAATTAGTTGGAAATTCATTGACAATTTCTGCTGAAGATATCGATTTTGCAAACAAAGCAGAAGAAAGACTTCCTTGTGATTACAACGGAACTGATTTACAAATCGGTTTCAATTCTCGTTTCTTAATCGAAATGTTGAACAATTTACAATCAGAAGAAATAACATTAGAAATGTCTGAACCGAATCGTGCAGGAATCATCAAACCAGTTGATGGACTAGAAGATGGCGAAGAAATCTTAATGCTAGTTATGCCAGTTATGTTAAACGCATAATCAAAAAGAATACATAAAATTCATTTATACAATACAATGAAAATTTCATACAATTGGCTAAAAACCTACATTGATACAGATATCACACTTGATGAAGTGTCTTCAACACTTACAAGTACGGGTCTAGAAGTTGAAGGTGTAGAACAAGTAGGTGGAGCTAAAAATTATTTGGAAACCGTATTAGTTGGTAAAGTTTTATCAGCTGTGCCACATCCAAACGCAGATAAATTAAGAGTTACTAAAATAGATTTAGGAGACGGAAAAGAAACGCAAATTGTTTGTGGAGCTCCTAATGTTGCAGAAGGTCAAAATGTTCCTGTTGCAACTGTCGGAACGGTTTTACCTTCACCAGATGGTGAATTTAAAATCAAGAAGGCAAAAATTCGTGGTGAAGAATCTTTCGGAATGATTTGTTCTGAAGTAGAATTAGGAATTGGTACAGATCATTCTGGTATTTTAGTTTTACCAGAAGATTTAAAACCTGGAACTTCTACGTTCGACCTATTCGGAAAAAATGATGAAGTTGACCACGAAATCGAAATTGGTTTAACGCCAAATCGTGCGGATGCAATGTCACATTTTGGTGTAGCGCGTGATTTACATGCGGCCCTTAAAACTCGTGATATCGCGTCAACATTCAAAACATATGATGTATCAAATTATCCTACGACAGATTTCGGAAAAAATCCTATTTCTATCGAGGTTAAAGATACAGAAGCAGCGCCTCGTTATGCAGGTGTTTACTTAAAAAATGTAAAAGTTGCTGAGTCGCCAGATTGGTTAAAAAATCGTTTAAAAGTTATAGGATTATCGCCAATTAATAATGTGGTTGATATTACCAATTACATTTTACACGATTTAGGACAACCTTTACATGCTTTTGATGCAGCTAAAATTGAAGGAAATAAAGTAATCGTTCAGAAATTAGCAGAAGGAACAAAATTCACAACTTTAGATGGCGTTGAACGTACATTAAAAGGACATGAATTGATGATTTGCAACGAGAATAATCCAATGTGTATTGCTGGAGTTTTCGGAGGAAAAGATTCTGGAGTTTCGGATGCAACGACAACTATTTTCTTAGAATCAGCATATTTCGAGCCAGTAACAATTCGTAAAGGAGCGAAAGCACATGCATTAAATACGGATGCTTCTTTCCGCTTTGAACGTGGAATTGATCCTAACATAACTATCGACGCGTTGAAGAAAGCTGCGATGATGTTAGTTGAAATTGCTGGTGCTGAAATTGCATCTAATATTGATGATATTTATGCAAATCCTATTCAAAACTTTAATGTAAAATTACGTTTACATAAAGTGGTTGAATTATTAGGAGTTGAAATTCCAGAACATAAAATCAAATCGATTTTAGAAAATTTAGAAATTAAAATTTTGTCAGAAAATGATGGAATTTTAGATTTAGAAGTTCCAGCTTATCGTGTAGATGTACAACGTGATGTAGATTTGATTGAAGATATTTTGAGGATTTATGGATACGATAATATCGAAATTCCTTCAAAATTCTCGTTTTCTTATGTTCCAAATCAAAAAGTTAGTCCAGATAAAATCGAAGATTTTATTGCGCGTCAATTGATTTCTTTCGGATTCAATGAAGCGATGAATAACTCGTTAACGAAAAGAGAATACGAAGAAATTTTCTTTTATCCAGAAGGTGAAAGTGTTGCAATGTTAAATCCGCTTTCTGCTGATTTAGCTGTAATGCGTCGCATTTTATTGAATGGTTTATTAGAAAATGTTGCGTTCAATATCAACCGTCGTAATTCGGATGTTAAATTATTTGAATTTGGGAAAGTTTATCGCAAAATTGATGGTATTTACGAAGAAAATAAATGTTTAGGAATCGTTCTTTCAGGAAACTTTAATAGCGAATCGTGGACAGGAAATTTACGTAAAGCTTCATTTGCTGATTTGAAAGGTTTGATTAAACAAATTTTTGTTCGATTAGATATTCAAATTACAGATGAGTTACCTGCAAAAGATGATAATTTCTTAGATGGAATTGAATTTGTTTCTGGTCAAAAATCATTAGGAAAACTTGGAATCATCAGCAAAAAATTAGCAAAAAAATTAGGCGTTAATCAAGATGTTTTCTTTGCTCAATTAAATTGGGATGCAATGGTTGCTTTAGCAAACAAACACGATTTGAAATACAAAGAAATCTCTAAATTCCCAGGTTCTCGTAGAGATTTAGCTTTATTGCTTGATTCTTCTGTGAAATATGAAGAATTGTACAAAGCGACAAAAGAAGTCAAAACGAATTTGTTGAAAGCCGTTAATTTATTCGACGTTTACGAAGGAGATAAATTGCCAGCTGGTAAAAAATCGTATGCTTTAAGTTTTATGATTCAAGACGAAAATAAAACATTAAGCGATCAAGAAATTGATGGTTTAATGAATAAATTAATCAAATTGTATCAAGAAAAATTCAACGCTGAGTTGAGATAAAATATTCCGAAAAATGAAAAAGATTGTAACTTTATTTTCAGCAACTATTTTGATGAGTTTTATAGCAACTTCTTGTTCTACAAGCGCAAGTACTGCTAAAATTAAACCTAAAGCGGAAGTTTCGATTTCAAATCAAAATTGGTATTTGATCAACGATAACAACGTAGTAAAAGGTTTGTACGATAAAGACGTGATGTTGGTTATTGACGAAGCTAATTCGACTGTAAGTGGATTTGCAGGTTGCAACAATTTCAATGCTTCTTTTACAAAAGTTAGCGGCGTTACAAGCTTTGTTAATTTTTCTGAAACTAAAATGGCTTGTCCTAATTTGCAAGAAGAAAAAGCATTTTTATCGATGTTGAAAAGTGTAAATCGTTACGAAGTTTCAGGAAAAGAATTACATCTTTACAAAAGCAATATTTTATTATTAAAATTCAAAACAATTTAGTTTTTATAATAAAAAAGCTCCTTACAAGGAGCTTTTTTTATGTTTCTTTATTTTCTTCTACCGATTTTATCTCAACAGTATCATCACTTTGCTTGAAACCAATTTTAGTAATCGGAATTTCTTTTGATGATAAATAAAACTCTAAATCAGCATTTAATTCGATCAGACGATGCGGAAAATCTTGTCCGACATTTTGTTTGGCTTCAGTCAAAAAAATTGCACAATGTTTTAGATAATCAGACGTTAATTTCGATTTCGCTTCTTGAAATGCCGAAAACAATACCTTTTCTGTCATCACAATATTTTTCGTTTCATCTTTTCTGTATAATGCATATAAACGTTTTTTAAGCGATTGTGTAAAATCAATCATCATTGTATTTGAGAAAAGTTTCATTTCAGCCGCATAAGGCGTCCAGAAGTCTTTGTTCAACGCATTTTGATTTTTCAAAATTGATAATAAAGGAGAATCTTGCGCCAAGTTCGCAGTCAAGTGGTGTAAAAGTAATTGTTTACGCTCGTCAAAAGTTGGAGGAAAAATCGGAATATGTAAATCAAAACGACCAGGTGCAACGATTTCATCATTCAAATTTGCTAAAGATTCAACAGCTCCAACAATCAAAAGTTCTTTCGTATCATTTTTCTGAATATGTCTAAGAACGGAATAAAACAAATCGACCATTTCGGGATAAATGGTATTTACAGAAGTAGAATGTAATATTTCGTCGAACGAATCAATAAACAATAATGTTTTAGGTTGATTCATCTTTTTTGAAAGAAAATCGGAGAATTTATTCTTTTTGTTATCAAAATTCCCAACTAAATAATCATTGAAAATATGTACAAATTCGTAACCAATCATATCCGCTATTTTCTTTGCCCAATATATTTTCCCACTACCTGGAGGTCCATACAAAATCAAGCCAGCAGGTTTTTGAGATTCCCCAACTTTCTCCTTGATCTTTGCTGATAAATGGATCTAACATATCAGTCATATAAAAATACAAATCGGTATAACCGACTAAACTTTTACCAGAAAAATCTTCGCATTGCGGAAATGCTTTTTCTATAAACGGATATTTTCCACCAATGTAAGAATGAATCAAATAACTTGACACTCCCGTTTTCATCTGCTTTGCAACCTCAGCAGGAATTCCATTTGTCACAAAAAAATGAAGCACTTCTTCTTCTTTTGCACCAATTGTTTTAGCGATTTCTTCTATTGTTTTTTCTTTGGAATAATCTTCTGCATATTTTTTTAAGAAGTCTTTATTCTCTTCCGAAAATGTTATAAATTGTTGTGTTACATTAAAATTTTCGTCAATACAAAAACTCAAATCAATATTAAAATCATTGATAAAATTCTGTAAACTTCCTAAAGATATTTCGAGTTGATTAGATAAATCTTTTAATTTCATTCTGTTGGCTTGTTCTAATTTCTATTAAAAATAAAGATTAATTCGTGAACAAAACCATTTTAAGTTCTAAACTTCTGTTAAAGGAGCAAGCGCATCTATAGATGCGCTTGTTCCTTTTAATTGTATCTTTTATAATTATTTACAATTTAGATGAATTAAGATAATCTTCGATTTCTTCTTTATTTACTTCATCAGATTCGTCTTTTAAAACACGATGTGCTACTTTACCAACGGTTAAACCTTGAATAACAATTGAAAATAAAACAACGATGTATGTAATCTCTAATAACAAATCTTTCCATTCCGAATTTGGCATCGAAAGAACTAATGCAATTGAAACTCCACCACGAATCCCTCCCCAAACTAAAACGATAAGCGAACCTTTGGAGAATGTATTTTTTCTTAAAATAGTACGAGCTGGAATCACAATTGATAATGTTCGAGATAATAAGACGATAAAAATTGTGACAATTCCTAATAGAATTTGATCCATTAAATCTTCTATTAACAACAATTCGAAACCTATAAAAAGGAATAAAATAGCGTTCATTATCTCATCAATAAGCTCCCAAAATTTGTTTAAATAATCTTGAGTTGTTTTGCTCATTGCGAATTTCTTTCCATAATTTCCGATGATTAAACCTGCTATAACCATTGCTAAAGGGCTCGAAACATGAAGTTCTTTTGCAATCAAAAATCCTCCCATTACAATCGACAATGTAATTAAAGCTGAAACTTTATAATCATCAATTTTTTTCATGGATCTAGATGCTGTAAATCCTAATAATAACCCAAGTAAAATTCCACCTCCAGCTTCCATCAAGAATAATTTTGAAACACTTGCAAAGTCAGCATCAAAGCTTGGATTAGTTGCTATTTGTAAAACTACTGCGAACATTACAACAGCTACACCATCATTAAATAATGACTCTCCTGTAATTTTTGTCTCAATAATTTTAGGAACTTTTGCTTGTTTCAAAATTCCTAATACAACGATTGGATCAGTTGGTGAAATTAATGTTCCGAACAATAAACAATAGATATACGGAATTTGAATACCAAAATATGGCGCAATGTAATATAAAATTACTGATATAATAAATGCTGATAATACTACTGATATTGTAGCATAAGTAGCAATTGTCCATCTCAAGTTTTTCAAATCGAGAATATTAACGTGCATTGCGCCTGCAAAAAGCAGAAAATTAAGCATTGCGCCCATCAATATTTCATTGAAGTAAACTATTAAAGAGTTGAAACATGTCTTTTGTAGCATCAGGAAAATAGCTATCTCCCAATAAACGGATAGCGATAGATACTAACATGGCGATAATCATAATTCCAATTGTTCCAGGTAATTTTAGGAATCGAAGGTTTGCATAAGAAAATAATGCAGCAAGAACAATTAGAACCGAAAAAGAATAATATAGTTCCATTGGTATTGATTGATTAAAATTTGGAAAAAGTTACAAAAAAAGAGCCACTATAAAGTGGCTCTTTCTATATTAATTTGATTTTTTTATCAAAATTAGTTTTTTGGAGCTTGCCCAATTAAATCCATAAATTGATCTAACTTAGGTAAGATAATAATTTGTGTACGACGGTTTTTAGATTTTCCTTCCGCAGTAGCATTTGTAGTTAATGGGTTATATTCTCCACGTCCACCAGCTGTTAAACGTTTACCATCAACACCGTATTGGTTTTGTAATGCTTGTACAACAGAAGATGCACGTAAAGCAGATAAATCCCAGTTGTTACGGATGTTTGGTTTAGAAATTGGCACATTATCTGTGTTACCTTCAATCAATACATCGTAATCTTTATAATCGTTGATGATTTTCGCAATTTTACTTAAAGTTTCTCCTGCAGCAGGTGAAATTTCGTAGCTACCAGATTTGTACAACATGTTATCAGCTAACGAGATGTAAACAACACCTTTTAATACTTTAACATCAACATCTTTTGCTTCATTGCTAGATAAAGAACGCGTTAAGTTGTTTGTTAAAACCATATTCAAACTATCCGATTTGCTTTTCGCATCGATCAAATGTTTGATGTATTTGTTAGACTGATTGATTTCGTTCACTAATTCAGAAACGTTTTTAGAACCACCATTAATACAATTTTTCAATTGTTCTTGTAATTGTTTAATTTGATTTCTTTCACTCTGAACTGTGTTTTCATACTGACCTTGGTTAGATTCAAAATTAGCTAATTTAGCTTTCGCTACAGCCAATTCTGTTTGACATCCTTGGTTCTCAGAATAAGCAGAATTGAATTTATTTTGTAATTCATCATACTTTTTCTGACTAACACAACTAAATAAAGTTGAAGCAGCGATAACCGCTACTGGCAAAATTGAAACTTTCATAATTATTTTTTTTATTTCAGTTATACGAATATATGTTATTATTTTTTATTGCGAGTATATATTCTGCAAAAACCATGCTGTAAAAATATAAAACTCCTACAATCATTTGGTTGTAGGAGTTTTAACCTTAATATTTTATTTCTATTGTATTAATCCTGAGGAATATATAAAACCTGACCTGGATAAATCTTATCTTCGTGTTTTAACATTGGTTTGTTTGCTTCGAAAATTTTTGGATACTGCATTGGATCTCCATAAACTTCTTTTGCAATTTTAGATAAAGAATCTCCACTTTTTACAGTATACATTGTCTTAGATAAATCTGGAATCTCAATTCTCAAAGGTGTTTTCAATGTTAATTGATCTTCTACTCCTTCCACTCCATCAATGTTACCTGCTGTTGCTAAAATTTTTTGTTTCTCGTTGATGTCCAACGCTTGTCCAGCTACTACAATTTTATCTCCATCAGTAGAAAAAGTTACTCCTGACAAATCAAATCCTTGCTTTGCAACTTGTTCTTGTACTTTACCTGCTTTTTCTTCTGGTGTTTCTGCACCTCCGAAGACTTTCTCTCCGGCATTTTTGATAAATGAAAATAATCCCATAACGAGTTGATTTTAATAATATTTATTTGTTGATATTTAGTAAATATATAATTTCTCTAACAATTATCGTGCAATTGATGAATATTTCTTTTTTAAATTTTCGGTAATCGAGAGTTGTTGTTGAATTTGACTTGTTAATTGATTAATTTTTGCATCCAAAACTTTATCGTTCTCTTCGGCAATTTGTATTTTTCCGCTCAATGTTACTACTTGATCTTCTATCGATCGCAAAGAATTTTCTGTTTTTATCTTTTTCTTCATCAAACCATCAGTTACTTTATCATTCGATTCTCTTTCCAATTGATTCACCACCAAATCTAACTTATCGCCCAAAGCTTGCTTTTTACTTTCTAATTTCAATAAGGTGTTATTATCTTTTAGATATGATTTGATCGAGTTTCCTTTTTTCAATTGTGCATCAGCGTTTTCTTTTGTCAATCGAATCATATTTTCGTTCGCTAACCTCAACTCATTTCGTACACAACCTTGCTTCGTTTTTGTTGCTAAATCTTGCAATTGAGCATAAATTTTATCAAACTCTGCCGAATTACTATTAAATGTCATTCCATTTTGATCCGTTAATGTATTAATCACAGTCGTTTTTCCATTTTCTTCATCAACCAAACTAATCACAGATTTATACACATCTTGCGAATTTTTGAACTTGATATTACTCGCTTCATGTCTTTTCAAAAAAGCAGAAGAACCTTCTTTGTTCGTTACCCAATTTTCCCACGATTTCACAATCAAATTCTGCGCACAATTATCCGTAGAAAAAGCAAAAGATTTCAGTTCTTGTCCGTTCATTTCGTACTCAACTTCAAACAATCCTTCATCAGATTGTGCATTAACATAAGCTGATGTTAACAAAGTTGTAATGGCTAAAAGTAATAGTTTCATCAAGTTGATAGTTTAAATTTATGTTCACAATTATTTATCCAATTTACAAAATATCGGAGTTTAAGAAAAGATGTTGTACAGATTTTTTATAATGGTTAATTTTAACCAGAAATTAATCAAACCGCATGCAAACAAAAATTTTATTAATTTACACAGGAGGAACAATTGGAATGGCGAAAGATTATGGTGACCAATCCTTGAAACCTTTCAATTTTGATAATTTGTTGAAACAAATTCCGGAATTGGGTCTGTTAGATTGTTCTTTCGATTATCATAGTTTCGATACGCCTATAGATTCGTCTGATATGAAACCTAAATATTGGATAGAAATTGCCGAAACCATTCAACAAAACTACGAAAACTATGATGGTTTTGTTGTTTTGCACGGAACAGATACAATGGCGTATACAGCTTCTGCAATGAGTTTTATGATTGATAACCTCGAGAAACCTGTCATTTTCACTGGTTCGCAATTACCAATTGGAGATTTGCGCACAGATGCGAAAGAAAACTTAATTACTTCGATTCAATTGGCTTCGTTACGTAAAAATGACAAACCAATTATCAAGGAAGTTTGTGTGTATTTTGAATATAAATTGTTTCGTGCGAATAGAACAACTAAGATTAATGCAGAAAACTTTGATGCTTTCGAGTCGCCGAATTATCCAGTAATTGGAGTTTCCGGTGTTCATCTGGAAGTGAAAGAAGATTTATTGTTAAAAAATGTTGTTACGGATAAACTTTCGATCAACAAAAATCTAAATGCTGATGTTGGTGTCTTGAAGATTTTCCCTGGAATGAATCGTTCTTTTATCGAAAGTGTTTTAAACGCTCCGAACATGAAAGCTTTTATTATTGAGGCTTTCGGAACAGGAAATATTTTTACCGATAGTTGGTTTATTGAATTGCTGGAAGAAGTAACGAATAAAGGAGTTCATCTTATCATCAACACGCAATGTGCTGGCGGAATGGTAGAACTTGGACGTTATGCTACAAGTGATGCGTTACTAAATATGGGCGCAATTTCGAGTTATGATTTGACAATGGAAGCTGCAATTACCAAAGCCATTTATTTATTAGGTCAAAACCTTTCGAAAGAAGAATTCAAAACGCAATACGAAGCAAACTTGAAAGGTGAACTTCGCCATCATTTTTACAATGATTAAATCAAAATAATATAAAACGAAAAAAATCTCTACTTGGTAGAGATTTTTTTATGTTCTAAATTTTATTTCTTCCCCGACATTGAAGCGCCATCAGATTCTCTTAATTTGAAAAAGATGTAAGTTGATAAAATTGTCATCACGCCCATCGTCAAAAATGAATAACGAAAAGCTTGTACTTCCACTCCATTTACAAATCCTGCTTGTCTAAAAACACCTAAAATTAATGCAGCTACAGAAATTCCAAATGTTAGTGATAATTGTTGTGTAACCGATAATAAACTATTCCCTTCGCTGGATGTATTTTCGTCCAAATCTGCTAAAGACAAGGTATTCATCGCCGTAAATTGAATTGAACTAAAAAATCCATTCAAAACCATTAACGGAATGATATAATAAATTGGTGATTTCGATTCTAAAAAGAAAAACATACAAATGATTAATCCTAAAGTTATTGTATTGGAAATCAACATATTTCGATAACCAAATTTATTCACAATTGGCACAACAAACGATTTTGCAATAATGTTACTTGTTGCAGATGGAATCATAATTAATCCCGCTACAGTAGCCGAATATCCATAACCAACTTGCAATAAAAGCGGAATAAGAAAAGGTATTCCTCCAATTCCTAATCGTGTAATAAGATTTCCTATAATACCAATTCGCAAAGTTCTAATGTTAAACAAATTCAAATCGATTAAAGGATGTTGTTTATGTTTTGCATGATAAATATACAAACCAATCAAAAAGGCAGAAACTACAGTCAATGCCAATACAGTTTGCAGGCCAATCACACGAGAAGATGTCAATTCCATAATCAATGTTAAGACAGTAACTCCTCCACTAAAAAGAATCAAACCTCTGATATCAAATTTAAAAACTGGATGTTTAAAATCGGGGATCGCAATAGTTGTCATCCAAAGTGCAATAATTCCGAATGGAATATTCACGATGAAAATCCAATGCCATGATAAAGTTTCAACCAAAATACCTCCAATTGTTGGTCCTAAAAGTGGTCCTATTAACCCTGGTATGGTGATAAAATTAATTACTTTTAATAATTCACTTTTTGGATAAGCATATAAAATTGCTAAACGTACAACAGGAACCATCATCGATCCTCCAATCGCTTGTATAACGCGTGAAATGACTAAAAAAGGTAAAGTTGTGGCAAATGCGCAAAGTGTGGATCCAAGTGTAAAAATCAGTATAGCAGATTGAAAAACTTTTTTCGTTCCGTATTTATCCGAAAGCCAACCACTCAAAGGAATTAACAAAGCGATTGTTAACGTATACGCAACAATAATCGACTGAATTTCTAAAGGCGATTTTCCTAATTCTTTTGCAATTGTAGGTAAAGATGTATTTAAAATTGTAGCGTCCAAAGCTTGCATAAAAATTGCCATCGCACCAAGCCATGGCAAAAACTTCAACATTTTTGGACTTAAAATATGATCTGAATTCATTCAAATTCCTATAGCAAATTCTATTCCTATTTTAACATTTCGAAAAATCATTGAAAAAGATTAAATTTGAACTATGTTTCTCAACGCGCATACACATCATTTATCCGATCAAACAGATGTTTTGGAACTGTATAATCAGTTTCCAAATGAGTTGAATAATGAAGCTAAATTATTTTCAATTGGGATTCATCCAGCTTACATCAAAACCTCATCAATAAAGGAAGAAATCGAAATTATTAATCAAACTATTTCGAATAAAAACTGTTTAGCAATCGGTGAAATTGGATTAGATAAATTGTGCGAAACAGATTTTGAATTACAAATCAACGTTTTTAAAAAACAGTTAGAAATTGCGATGCAATATCAACTTCCAGTCATTATACATTCGGTTCGTGCTTATCAAGAAATTTTACAGATTCGAAAACAAATGAAATTGACGATTCCGTTTATTTTTCATGGTTTCAATAAGAATGAACAGTTACTCAATCAAATTATTGCGCAAAATTGTTTTGCATCTTTTGGTAAAAATCTTCTATCAAACAAAAACTTACAAATTATATTTGCAAATCTTTCTGCGAATCAATTCTTTTTGGAGAATGATGCAAGCGAAATTTCTATTGAAGAAATTTATACTTTTGCAGCGGATTTGAGAAAAATTACAATCGAGGAATTACAACTTCAACAAGCGAAAAATTGGAAAGCAGTTTTCGGTTACGAAGTTCAATCATAATTAAAATACATTTCAATGGCAGTTTGGCAAGAAAGAGCTGAATTATTATTCAAAGAAGAAGGTTTAGAAATCCTAAAAAATTCGAACATTTTAGTTGTTGGTTTAGGTGGAGTTGGCTCTTTTGCCGCAGAATTTATCGCACGCGCAGGAGTTGGAAAAATGACAATTGTTGATGGTGATACTGTTGATATTACAAATATTAATCGACAATTACCCGCTTTACACTCAACTGTTGGAATGAACAAAGTAGACATCGTTGGCGATCGTTTAATGGACATTAATCCTGAATTAGAATTAACGCGTATCAACGAATTTTTGAGTCCAGAACGTACACACGAAATCGTCACACCAGATTTTGATTATGTGTTAGATTGCATCGATTCTGTTACACCAAAAATTAATTTGATTTTAGCTGCAAAACGCAAAAAAATTAAAGTAATCAGCAATATGGGCGCTGGAGGAAAATATTTGGCAAGCAAAGTACAAGTGCGTGATATTAGTAAAACAGATGTTTGTCCTTTGGCAAAAAATGTTAGAAAACGATTAAAAAAAGAAGGAATTAATAAAGGTGTAAAAGCTGTTTTTTCGACAGAAGTTCCTGATGAATCTTCGGTTAAATTAACGGATGGAAAAAATTATAAAAAATCGTTTTACGGAACTAATTCGTGGATGCCTGGTTTATTCGGGTTGCATGCGGCAGAAACGGTGATTCGACATTTATTAAAAAAAGATAAATAATTAAGTACTTTCTTAAAGATTTAATTAATTTAGTTGCGAATTAACAAAGAGACGAAAAAAATGAAAATCAATTACGATTATATCACATACGAGGATGTTTTGAGAGCACGTCAATTTATGTACGAGCAAGCGTTGGAACAGAATGCGACTAATTCGTTGTTGAACACTGCGAGAGATTTATTTGGAAACAGCAATTTCGAGATGTGTATCAAAATTTGTGAAGGTTTATTGGATGCGAAAGACCCAAAACAATTGTACGATGCTAAGAAATTAATTGCTTTATCATATTATAGTTTACAAGATTTTGAGAATGCGGATAATGCATTTTTCGATATCGCTCAAAACTCTGATAATTCAGACGATTGGTTTAATGTTGTCATTTCTGCAGCTTTAAATAAAAATATCGAACGTAGTAAAGAATCTTTTGGAATTGCATTAGAAAAATACACGAAATTTGGTCATCAACGTAATATGCCTTCAGTACAATTGATGTTGCATTATATGATTACGTTAGAAACTGTAAAAGAATACGTTTTGGCTTTGGAACAATGTAGAATGTTGGTACAAGTTTACGCTAAATTGAAAAAAACAGACGAAAAATTCTTAAGTTCTCGTGGTTTAGAACAAATCGAAAACTTTTTGGAAACTGCAAAACCAGTTTTGAAAAAAGCGAAAAAGAAAGAATTAACAGAAATCAAAAAAGAATTGGTTGAAGCCTTAGACGCAAACGGCGTAGAAAAAGTAGAAGCTTTTTTTGCTGAGTTTTAAGAAAATTATTTTTACGAGAAATATAAAATCCACTTCGAGTACACTGCCCCCAAAAAGTTA